>CAZOUC010000089.1:6743-8296 GCA_964582825.1 uncultured Enterobacteriaceae bacterium
ACGAGTTGCCGGACTGTACCTGTTCGCACTCAGCGCCTTCAGCTACGAGACCGGGTTCTACTTCGGCCTCGGCGGCATGCTGGCCGGCGCCCTGCTGGCAGCTGACGAAGGCTGGCGACGCTATCGAAGCCAGGCCGTGTTCTGGCTTGCGCTGGCGCTGTCCCTGCTCATCCTGCTGGGCGTGTTCCTGGCGGACCAGCACTTCCCGGGCCAGCCCCGCGAGCGCTTCTTTCGCCAGGCCTGGGACCTTTGGGCGATCGGCGGCGTGTTCAGCCTGCTCGCGGCCTGGTCGCTGAACGGGCGGCCGCAGCGCCTGCGTACGGTGCTCGTCCTGGCCTTGCTGGGCCTGCTGGCGGCGATACTGCGCGCCGTCGACTGGAGCGACATCGGCAGCTACCTCGGCGGGCGTCCCTTGTTCGGACTCGGCAACGGCACAGGACTGTATGCCCTGGCCGCGATGACGGGCCTGCTTCTGCTGGGCGCCCGCGATACCGCCATTACGCGGCTGCGCGGAGGCCGCGCCCTGCTCGTTGCGCTGTTTGCGTTTTTCACCGCTGTGCTGCTGGTCTGCCAGACGCGCAGCGCCTGGCTCGCGGCCATGCTGGTGCTGCCCGCAACCCTGCTGCTGCTCGGTCGACGTCGCCTGCGGGGCGGCGAGTGGACCCGCCCGGGATTCGTCGCGGCCGTTGCCGTCCTGCTGCTGGCGGCGACCGTGCTGGGCCTCGACACCATCCGCGACCGCTGGCTGCAGGAGTGGACCAGCATCGCCATGCTGTGGCACGGCGAGCTCGACCAGCTGCCGCGGTCCAGCGTCAGCCTGCGCTTCTGGCTCTGGCAGGCGGCTGTGGCCGCGCTGATCGAACGCCCGCTGCTCGGCTGGGGCAGCGGAACGGCCGCCCTGCTGATCGAGGCCGCGTCGATACCCGGCGCCTACCGCCACTTTCACAACCTCTACCTGCAGCTCGGCGCCGAGCTCGGCCTGGCCGGGCTGTCTCTGTTCGTCGCCTGGATCGGCGCCGTGGCACACGGCGTGCTCGGCGCCCGGCGCTGCGGCGACGCCGACGAGGACATGCTGCTGTTCCTCGCGATGGTGGGCGTCGCCTACCTGCTGATCGGAGTCGTCGAGTACCAGCACAACGAGGCCGGTCAGGCCTTTCTGATCCTGCTCGGCGCCCTGGCGTTGAACGTCCGCAGGGACGCCGGCGTCGAGTTCCGGACCGAGACCCGCGAGGACGCCATCCGGCATGCCGCAGCTTCCTGAACCGTCGCGCCGCATCGTGTTCGTCATCAACCGCCTCGCCGGCGGCGGTGCGCAACGCATCGTCATCACGCTGGGCAATGCCCTGGCGCGGGCGGGCCACGACGTGCACCTGGTCTGCTTCGTCGACCAGGTGGAGTTGCAGGGCAGCGAGAGCCTGACCATCCACCGCTTCCGGCGCGGCTACGCGTGGCTCCCCGATGGCCTGCGCTCGCGACTGCTGGCACGCCGCTTCGACGCCTTCGTGAACGAGCGCATCGGCCGACCCGACCTGGTGCTGTCGAACCTGTCCAAG
>CAZOUC010000090.1:0-7540 GCA_964582825.1 uncultured Enterobacteriaceae bacterium
ACGACCGGTCACGATCAATCGGAATGAGCGGTCACGTTCGTCCGGAATACGCACAAGGCGTTCACGCGCCGACAAATCGCGTCAAAACCCCATATCACCCGAGGAGGCAGCTGATGTTTTCCAAAGAGTTCGCGTTTTCCAAAAAGAGACTGATGCCTGCAATTGTTGCCGGCTCACTGACAGCGTCTTACGCGGTGGTGCCGCCAGCGGTGGCTGAACAGCTCGAACAGGCGAAGAGCGAAGTGAGCAGCGAAGCCAAAAAGGCAGGAAACAAGGGCGGCGAGCATGCAAAGAAGCGCATGTCCGATGACCGAGGTGAAGGTATGCAGGCCGCGGTGAAAGATGCCTGGCTCGACGGCAAACTGGAGACCGCGCTGCTGTTGACTGATGAATTGAACGCCTTCGCCATCGACACGAAGGTCGAGAACGGCGTCGCCCGTCTCGCGGGCACCGTGGAGTCCGACATCGATCGTGACCTGGCCGAAGAAATCGCCAATTCCATTGACGGTGTCGCCTCCGTCGAAAACGAGCTGAAGGTCGACAAGCAAAATACCGAGGCTGCGGAACAGAGCGCGGAGGGCGCAGAAGGCGGTAGCTTCCGCACGGCAGTTTCGAACGCCGCACTCACCGCGCGTATCAAGAGCGAACTGCTCCTGAATCCTAATGTCTCCGGCTTGTCCGTTGATGTCGACTCGTACCGGAATGTATTGACATTGAACGGTAGCGTGGATTCTGCAGCCGCGAAGGAACTGGTGGAGCAGATCGCACAGAACGCAGCCGGCGACCGCGACGTGGAGAACAATCTTCACGTGGAATAGAGCAGTCCGGCAAAGCCCCGGCTAACGAGCCGGCCACGGCAATCTGATCAAAGGAGATCGCGAGGATGAATGCAGACCAGATCAAAGGTAGATAGAACGAAGTGAAGGGCAGCATAAAGAAGCAGTGGGGAAAGCTCACCGATGACGATATCGATGCCATTGATGGTCGGATAGACCAGCTGTCAGGCGCTATCCAGAAACGCTATGGCAAGACGAAGGAACAGGCAGAACGGGAAATCAGTGACTGGCGTTCATAGCCGGCCAGAGGGCCGCCAGGCGAACCCGGCGAACAGGCGCGGCCCGTCCGGCCTTGGCAGTGACGTTGCGGCGCCTGGCGTGTCCCTCGTCCCGAACGGGGCCACCCATACCGCGCCGCACTACTGTTCACGTAGAGCATCGGTGGTCCGGGATGACCGCGTTCGCCCAGGTCCGGTAGGCAGAGACGTCGCCCAAAGCGCCGGCGTTACAGCGATCAGTACACACATCACCAATGAGGTTCCGCTATGAAGAGTTTTTTCAACCTGTTCAAAACCCCTTCGGTATTGGCAATGCTGGCGCTGATGAGCGCTCTTGGAACAGCCTGCAACACTCTTGAAGGCGTCGGAGAGGATGTCGAGCAAGCCGGAGACGAAATCGAGGATGCTACCGACAACTGATGGAGTTTGCCCGGTCACCGTGCACGGCCACTTTTATTGAGCCAGATTGAATCGTGGACGGCGTTTTTCCCGACGTTGAGGTCTCGCTGATTCTGCTGCACCTGCAACAAATCGGGATCTCGTTCGTGCTTTCGCTGCCAATCGCCATCAACCGTGAACATCAGTCGGAGGCGGCCGGTATGCGCACGTTCCCGCTGGTCGCGATTTCATGCTGCGCGTTCATGTTGGTCGGGATGCAGGTCTATGAGGGTTCCGACGCGGAAGCCCGCGTCATGTACGGGATCATTACCGGCATGGGTTTCATTGGTGGCGGCTCGATTGTCAAGAAGTCGGGGCAGGCGAACGGGACCGCAACCGCCGCCGGCCTCTGGCTCACGGGGGCGATCGGTATTTCCGTGGCGTATCATCGCTACGAAATCGCCCTGGTACTCTCCCTGATCGGCTATCTCATCTTCCAGTTTTCCCAGCACATCAAAACCGGCGACGCGTAGGAACCACAAAACCCGATCGAGAGGTGCCAGGCCTCGCGTGTTGCCTTGCTCATTCCAATGCGATTGACTGGTCAGCGGCGGGCGCCGGCGGATGGCGCAATGCGCATGACCCGACACCGTTTGCAAGGTGTCGACATTGTGAGGTGTGCATGAATACGATCGACGTGTGGGCTCAGCAGCCCGACGAGCGCATGGCGAATTCGCCATGGATGGCGTCGCTGTTGCGGTGGACCGGGCAGACGGCGGACTCGCTCGCGCGGCTTGGCGTCGAGGACACGCTTGCGGCGATGGACGAGGCGGGCGTGGCGATCAGTCTCCTGGCCGCCTGGTACGGTCCGGACGGTGCGCTGATCGAGAACGAGGCGGTAGCCAGGCAGATCGAGGCGGCGCCCGATCGGCTCCGCGGTCTGGCGAGTGCCGATATCCGTCGCCCGGGCCAGGCAGCCCGCGAGCTGCGTCGCTGGGTCGACGGCGAGCGCTTCGTCGGTGTCCGAATCGTTCCCTGGCTCTGGAATCTCCCGCCGAACGACCGGCGGTATTACCCGATCTTCGCCGTCTGCGAGGAACTCGGCGTGCCGCTCTGCACGCAGATCGGTCACACCGGCCCGCTGTTGAGCTCGGAGCCGGGGCGACCGATTCCCTATCTGGAGGAGGTCCTGCTCGATTTCCCGGAACTGACCATCGTCGGCGGCCACCTCGGCTTTCCCTGGGTCGACGAGCTGACGACCCTGGCCGTGAAGTTTCCGAATTTCTATGTGGATACCTCGGCCTATGCGGCGCACCGTTTCCCGCAGGCGTTCGTCGAGTTCATGAAATCAACCGGCCGAGGCCGGGTGATGTTCGGCACCAACTGGCCCATGCTCTCGCCGAGCGCCTGCCTGAGCGGCCTGGACACCCTGGGGCTGGACGCGTCGGAACAGGAGGCGTTTCTCCACGGCACGGCCCGCCGGGTCTTCGGTCTCTGAGGGCACGGCGCGCACTGGCCCATCGTACGAGGCGCCGGTTGCGGCGGCGTCGGGCGGGAACGGCCCCTTCAGGGCGCCCAGTTGACGAAGCGGCGCCAGCCCTTTTCTGCCGTGACGGCGGCGACCCGTTCCGGGGCCGCGTCTTCGGACCCGGCCGGCACCAGTCGCGGATGTCGGGCCATGACCGATTGCAGAATCTCTTCCCCCTCCGGCTCGACCTCGACGAACAGGACGTGTCGACCGGCCTGGAGGTCACTCTCGAAGCGCTCGTAGTCGGGATTGGGAACCTGGATGCCGAAAAGGCCGCCTTCCCAGGTCAGGAAACCGAGGACCACGATCGCCAGGAATACGAAAGGGATCCAGCCCACCGACGCGACCGCGCCGCTCGAGTAGGCCGCGAACAGGACCAGGGCGCCGCCGGCGATGCCGAACGCGGCTCCGACTTTCGTGGCACGGACGAGGTCTCGACGGGTGAAGGAGTCCACGTCGTTCAGCCTGCGGAGCTCGACCGCCGCGTCGTCGTGGCTGAGCACCCGGATTTGCGGGGTGGCAACGCCGGCTGCGATCAGTTGCTGCTGCACGGCTGCCAGTTCTTCGAGGTCATCACACAGAAACGAATACCGCTTCATGACCGTTCCTCCTTGATCCTGAGGATCGATTGCTGGATATCGGAATCGAGCGGAACGTCCGAGGCTACGCCGATTGGCACGGAATGCAAATGCCGGAACCCGAAAAAATAAAGTAATCTGGGAATAAACTGCCATAAGTAACTGAGAAATATAATAATCTACTTTCTCACCTCTTCAGAGCGGCCGGCTGCGGGTCCTTGCGGAGGCGTCACCTCGCCCGGGATGAGGCAGCCGTGGCTACAATCGTCGACCAAAGCACGACCAAGGCTCGGAAGATGCGCGTTCTACTCGCCGGGGCGACCGGCCTCGTTGGATCCAGGGTCCTGGAACGGGCACTGGCGTCGGGGGTCGAGGTGATTCCCATCGGTCGCCGCGCGACCGGTCGGGTCGCCGACGAGATCGTCTGCGACTTCGATGCGCTGCCGCCGCTGCCCGCTGCCGACGCGGCCTTGTGCGCCCTCGGGACGACGCGCGCCGCCGCCGGCAGCAAAGCGGCGTTCCGTGCCGTCGACCACGACGCGGTACTGGCCTTTGCGTACGCGGCGCTCGAAGCGCGCGTGGAGCGCTTCGTGGTGGTCACCGCCGCCGGAGCCGATGCCCGTGCACCGGTGTTCTACTCGCGCGTCAAGGGCGAGGTCGAAGGGGCGTTGGCAGGGCTGGGCTTCGCGCGGCTCGACATCCTGCAGCCTGGTCTGCTGCTCGGTCGGCGCGTCGAGCGCCGGCCCGTCGAGGCGCTGCTGCAGCGCCTCGCGCCCCTGCTGCGACGCGTTCCGAAGGGCTCCCTCGCCGTGTACGACGCGATCGAGGCGGACACCGTGGCCGCGGCGATGCTGGCGCTCGCCGCTCGTCGTGATGCGGGGGTGTTCCGTCACACCGGGCAGGACATCGGGGCGGCCGCGGATCGATGGCACGCGGCTTCCGGCGCCTTACAGAGTGACGGCAACTTGACGTAGTATCCGGGCAGGCAACTCCCCGGGAGAAACACCATGAACAAGACTCAATTCGCCCTGGCCTGCGGTGCAGCACTGCTTCTGTCCCTGCATCAGCCCGCCGAAGCGCAGCTCGAGGTCGGGGGCGACCTGATGGACGAATGCGGGAAGATCGAGGGCCTCGTCAAGGCCGACCAGTATCCCGAGGCGCGCAGTGCGGCGCGGGCCTGCCTGGAGGCCCTCGAGGGTCAGCTCGAAACGGAGATCGCCGCGCAATTCCCGGACGATGTCGCCGGCTGGAAGCGCAGCGGCTTCGAGCAGAACAAGGCGATGGGCTTCAGCAACACGTCGGCCACCTACGCCAAGGGCGGCACCCGCGTCGAGGTGTCGCTGATCGGCGGCGCCAGCGGCTCGGCGCTCGGCGCGTTCAGTGGCCTGGCGGCGATGGGCATGATGCAGGGCAAGCAGGTACGGGTCGCGGGCCTGCCGGCGGCCGTCAACCCGGACGGCACCATCCTGGTGACCCTGGAAAGCGGCGGCTTCCTGAGCTTCGAGAGCGGCAGTTTCGATACCGCGGACGCCGCGATCGAAGGCATGGGCGAGCTGGTCGACGCCTTCCCGGTCGGCCGGATCAACGCCTTGTTGAAGGACGGCGGCTGACGCCCGGGAAAGCGCCGCGCCGGCTCAGCAGTCCGCCGTGACCACGGTGACCGTGCAGTCGGGATCGCCGAAGGAGTCGTAGATCACGTAGCAGCCGGCGCCGGTCGGGACGCTGAACCCGGGAATGTCGAAGCCGACCAGCGTGTACTGGTTGTTGGTCAGCGCCTGTACGCCGCTGCCGTCGAGGTCGAGGAAGTCGAGCATCGACAGCCGGGCGCCGAGCTCCGCTTCGCTCTCCGGGCAGAGATTGCGCCAGTCGACTTCGGCGGACCCGAACGGGAAGTCCACGAGGAATTCGCTCTGCTGGTTGCCGCCCGGGTTGCTCGCGACCGCCTGCAGCCCGGCCGCGCGGGCCTTGACCCGCGTGAGGTAGGCGCTGCTGCGCATCGTGCCGGCGATGCCCTCGAGGGTTGCCACTCGCGCAGACTGGCCGAGATCCAGGGCGCGCGGCAGAGCCGCCACGCTCAGGAGGGACAACAGCACGATGACCAGCACGACTTCGACCAGCGTGAAGCCGGCCGCGCCTGTCCTGCCGCTCTGTCCTGTCTGACGTGCCATCCGATCCGTATCCGTCTGCCCGAGCTGGCTGACTGTCCGAATCGATAAGTGTAGACGACCGCTACGGTGCCATTCGTGGGGTGCCGCGCGCGTTTCCCGCCGCGGCGGCAGGCCGCAGCGGGGTTTGCGCCGGGTCAGGCGGCGTCGCGGTTGTTCGGGTCGACCAGCGCCTGGTTCTGAGCGTCGGCGGGGTGAACGACCGGCGTGTTCGCAATCAGCACCAGGTCGCGGGCCGGGGCGTCGTCGCCGTCGACCAGGGCCGCCGCCCAGCCGTTGAAGGCCAGGCCGAACAGGATGCAGCCGGCGGCCTGCAGCGCCAGCGGCAGGGTGGAAAAAGCCAGTACGACGCCGGCGAACATCGCCAGCAACCAGGCTCGGGTGGTCATTGCGGTATCTCCCAGTAGCATGCGATTACTGTACGCGCTGAATATGTAAAACGATCAGGAATTACGCGTCGAAAGCGTGAAGGTCACCGTGAATAGTTGGCGTTCCGCCGATTCCGCCGGCGGACGGCCCCGGGCGTGTGCCCGGGGCGCCGCGGTCTACTTCGGCTGCGGCACGATGCGCAGGTACGGCTTCAGGGTCTTCCAGCCGCCCGGGAAGCGGGTTTTCGCGTCCTCGTCGGAGATCGATGGCGGAATGATGCACTCGCCGCCGTTCTCCCAGTTCACCGGGGTGGCCACCGAGTGCTTCTCGGTCAGCTGGATCGAGTCGAGCGCGCGCAGGATCTCGTTGAAGTTGCGGCCGGTGCTCATCGGGTAGGTCATCATCAGCTTGATCTTCTTGTCGGGGCCGATGATGAACACCGTGCGCACGGTCTGGTTGGTCGCCGCCGTGCGGCCTTCGGACGCTTCCTCTTCAGCGGGGAGCATGTTGTAGAGCTTGGACACGTTGAGGTCGGTGTCGCTGATCATCGGGTAGGTGACGGCGTGGCCCTGGGTCTCCTCGATGTCCTTGGCCCATTCGCCGTGGCGATCCACCGGGTCGACGCTCAGGCCGATGATCCGGGTGTTGCGCTTGGCGAACTCGTCGGCGATGCCGGCCATGAAGCCGAGTTCGGTCGTGCACACCGGCGTGAAGTCCTTCGGATGCGAGAACAGGATGGCGTAGCCGTCGCCGATCCAGTCGTGGAAGCGGATCTGGCCTTGCGTGGTTTCGGCGGTGAAATCGGGGGCGATGTCGTTGATGCGCAGGGACATGGGACGCGTTCTCCTCGAGAGTGGTTGGCGGCGACGTGGACGTGAAACGTCCGAATTGGACAGCGGCGGCGAGTCAGCGCTTCGTCGCGTGTCATGCGGGAGAGGTTGGGGCGCGCCGGCCGATTGCAAGGCATGGTATGTCGTTCGCGTAAAACGACAATCCATACTTTGTTTATTATCGAAGAGGTCGAAATAAGTATCTGATTTAAATGGAAACGTTGGCTTGGGAGGTTTGCATGAGCCGGCCGGGTCGGAGTTTACTTGCTCGAAACAAGCAAGTAACGTATCGTGCCGCTATAGACGGAGCGAGCCATGACCCAAGCCCAGCGCCTGACCCAGGCGGAGCGTACCGACCTGTCCGACCGACGCATGCTCGAGGCGGCGATCGCGCTGCTCGTCGAGCGCGGCGTCGACCACACCACCCTGAAGGAGGTCGGCGAGCGTGCCGGTTACAGTCGCGGCCTGGCGGGCTACCGCTTCGGCAGCAAGACCGGCCTGTTCGAATTCGTCGTCCGCTCGATCGGTGACGAGTGGCTAGCCGAGCTCAAGAGCGCCACCGCCGGCCTGATCGGCGCCGACGCCCTGGCAGCCGCGGCCGCCGCACACCACCGCTTCTGCATCGACCGGCCTCATCA
>CAZOUC010000090.1:7550-8288 GCA_964582825.1 uncultured Enterobacteriaceae bacterium
CGGCGTTCTACCAGCTCTGGTTCGCCTCGGTGGGGCCGCGCTCGGAGGTCCGCGACGTCATTGCCGGCATCCACGCCAGACGTCACCGCGACGTCGCAGGCTGGGTCCGTGACGGCATCGCCGCCGGCCAGATCGACGACCGGGTCGAGCCGGAGGCGGTGGCGGGTCAGTTCGGCGCGGCGATCGTCGGTATCCTGTACCAGTGGCTGCTGACGCCGGACGACCAGGCGCGCATTCGCGCCCTGTACGATAACTTGAACGATACGATGCGCCTGTGGCTGGACCGGCCGCAGCAGGAGGAATCGACGCCATGAGTCAGACCGCCCGACCGAGTGACACGAGAGATATCGCGCCGCAGGCGAACGTGCCGCTGCGCTTCGTCACCGCAGCCAGCCTGTTCGACGGCCACGACGCGTCGATCAACATCATGCGCCGCATCCTGCAGGGCGCCGGCGCCGAGGTCATTCACCTGGCGCACAACCGCTCGGTGGCCGAGATCGTCACCACGGCGCTGCAGGAAGACGTGCAGGGCATCGCCATCAGCTCCTACCAGGGCGGTCACGTCGAGTACTTCAAGTACACGGTCGACATGCTGCGCGAGCACGGTGCCGGACACATCAAGGTGTTCGGTGGCGGCGGCGGGGTGATCGTGCCGGCTGAAATCGACGAGCTGCATAGCTACGGCGTCGAGCGCATCTACTCCCCCTATGACGGCCAGCAGCTCGGCCTGCAGGGCAT
>CAZOUC010000091.1:0-8285 GCA_964582825.1 uncultured Enterobacteriaceae bacterium
GGCCGAACAGCACCGGATCGAGCATCTCGAGGAGCAGCACCAGGCCGGCGCCGGCGCCACCCGCGAGCGCGAGCACCATCACCATCAATTGCGTGCGGTTCGGCTTGAACGGCGCGCTAGGCACCATGGGCAGCTCCAGCGGCCGCAATCGCTCGCCCATCTGCTCGGTCTCCAGGTTCTGGGCGATGCGGGCTTCCAGCTCTTTATTCCGCAGGTCCTCGTATTTCGCCCGCGTATTGTCCAGATCGCGCTGCAGGTTGTTGAACTCCTGCTCGACGCGCGGCGCACGGCTGATGCGTTCCTGCACCGTCGCCAGGCGCGCCTCGACGCCGCGGCGCTGCTCCCCGAGGTAGCGCAGCTCGCTTTTCGCCGCATCGATGGCCGCCCGCAGCTGCAGGTTGCTGGTGCTGAGTGTGTCACCCTCATCCTGCGTCGGCGCGCGCTGCGCCTCCTCCAGGCGATCGCGCAGGCGCACCACCGCCGGGTGTTTTTCCGTGTAGCGCGAGAGAGCATCCTGCAGCTGCTGCTCCAGGGCCAGCACCTGCGGATTGACGCCGCCGACGCCCTCGCCGCCCTGGGTCTCGAGCAGTTCCAGACGGCTGCGCACCGACTCGAGCCGGGCGCTCAGGTCCCGGTACTGGCCGTTGAGCCGGTCCAGCTCCTGGGCGTTGGCCTGGGCCAGCTCGGGCAGGGCGTCGCGGTTTTCCTGCTTGAACTGCGCGAGGCGCTCTTCCTGCTCGGCGATCTCCACCTCGAGCTTGTCGGCCTCGTCTTCGAGAAACTCGCGCGTGTCCTCGGTGCGCTCGGTGCGCGAGCGTACGTTCTCGGAAAGGAACATAGTCAGCAGCTCGTTGGCGACGCGCTGCACCTGGTTCGGATCGCGGCCCTGGTAGGCCAGCGTGAAGGCCACCGACATCCCTCTGCGGCTGCCCTGCGCGCTGATCTGCTGAATCTGCACGGATCGCCGGAACATGTCGGCGATCTGGGTCGGCCCCATGCTCTCCTGCGCATTTGGAAACAGGTTGAATTTATTGACGATTTCGAGAATATTCGGCGTCGTGAGCACGCGCTGGCGCACCGCCTCGATGCGGTCGTCGGCCATGCCCTGTACGGTCGAGCGCACGAACTCGTCGGGAATCTGCTGGCTCTCGATGAGGACGGTGGCCTCGGACTTGTAGATCGGCGGCAGGTTGTACACCACCAGGGTACCGAGCACGGCGACGATGACGGCGGGCAGGACGAACCAGACCCGGCGACGCCAGAACACGCCGAGCCAGTCATGGATGCTCATTTCCTGGTTGGATTCCATGCGCGCGCCTTTTGGGAGGTCCGGCCGGAGAACGAACAATTTTGCCCGTTCAAAATCAAGCCGCTAGTATAAACGGGGCGTCAGCGGCAAGACATGGCCCAAAATGATAATTAGTCGCCGGAGCACGGCTTCGTGACGGGGCGCACGGCCAGCCCGGGCCTGTTCGGGTTTCTCCCCAGGCTGACACCGTTCGACCTGTTCATCGCCCTGTGTGCATTCGCTGTACTGATCATGCACGATTCGGTGCGTCCGCTGTGGGCGAAGTGGATGCTGTTCGACCAGAGCCTGGCGCACGGTCTGCCGCTGTTCCTGATCATCTGCGGCTGGCTGGTGAGCTGCCGGGCCCGGTTCAACGGCACGGCTCACACGGCGTCCTGGCTGCCTCTGCCGGTGATTCTGGGGGTCTCGCTGGGCTGGTATTTCGCCGCGCTCGGCGATATCGAGATCATCGAGCAGCTGGCCCTGATCGCCATGTTCGGCGCGCTGGCCTGGCTGACTGGCGGCCACCGCGGACTGTGGGTGGTGGCGGCGCCGCTGGCGATGCTGCTGTTCTGCATCCCGATCCTGGACGAATTCAACTCGCTGCTGGTACGCGTTGCCGCCTGGGTCATGGGGGCGGTTCTGGGGCTGACGCCGATCACCTTCTATTTATCCGGCAACGCCATCGTGATGCCCGAAGGCACGATCGTCATCGCCGACGGCTGTTCCGGGCTGCGCTACCTCGCGATCGGACTCGCGATCGTCAATCTGGCCGGCTCCCTCGACCGCTGGACCCTGCCGCGGCTGCTGGTCGCCAATGCCGTGACCGTGCTGACGATGCTGGCGGTGAACTGGGTACGGATCGGAGTCCTAACGGTGTGGGCCTACTTCACGAGCGTCGATCACGAGTTCGTGCGCGGCCACGAGACCTTCGGCTGGATCGTGTTCGTGTGCGGGCTGCTGCCGCTGCTGATCGTCCTGCATCGACAAAGAGCGACATCGGTGACGACCGCATGACGCCGGCTCAAGGGGTTCGAGCGGCCCTGGCCGCGGCCCTGCTGGCGCTGGGCCCGCTGTTGTTGTGGCTGACACCGCTGCCGCCGCCCAGGGCCCCCTCGGACTGGGCTCTGCCCGGCAACGCGCGGCTGACCGCGCCCGATGGCTATCGAGCTTTCAAGCCGGTAGCGCCGCCCACGCCGCACAAACAGGCCGTAACGCTGGACCACGCGGGCCAGGCGCTGCGCTTTTTCCGCTTTTCCTACGTTCCCGAGCGGATCAACCAGGACCTGGTGCCGTCGTTCAGCCGCACGTATGACGAGCCCTGGGTCAAGCCTGCACACCTGAACAACGGTGGGCCAGCGCCGGACGCGATTCGCCTCGAGAATCGCTACAACGGCGAGCGCTGGGTGCTGGCCTTTCGATATCGGATCGGTCCGTGGGCCACGTCGAGTTTTGCCGCCGCCAAACTGTTGCAGGTGCCGGCAAAACTCCGCGGAGACGCGCTGTTCGAGATCATCACCCTTGCCGCGCCCTGCACGCTGGATTGTGACGAGCGGGCGCAGCAGGCGCGGGACGCGCTCGAAGAGCTTCTAAGTCTCAATCGCCTGGAGCGGTTCGATATAGGCTTCGGCTAGATACTGCAGGTCTTTCCCCCGCCAGGCCCGCTCGTGCACGGGGAGCGTCAACACGCGCGACGCAAACTCCGAGGCTCCCGGGAACGGCCCCTGTCGCGCCACGTCGGCCGGCACGTCGTCAACCTCCGGCATACATCGCCCGTAAAACGGACTGGCACCGAACGCCCGCCAGGCCTCGATCAGGCGATCGCGGTGGCGGCCCGAAGCGGCCAGGACCGGGTAGCGGAGCAGGCGCCCCCGACGGTCGCCGACCGCCGTCGGCAGGGGCTTCAGTCCCGGCAGCGCGGCCAGCACCTCACCCAGCCGCTCTTCGCGCTCGCCGGAGCGCTCGAGCCACGCCGCGGCGTTGGCTCCCAGGAGCGAGCGCCGCACCTCATCCATGGCGCGCGGCGCCGCGAGCTCGTGGTAGCGGGTTTCCCCGAGCTGCAGCCCGGGCAGTCGACTGATCGCACCGTACAGGACCGGTGCCAGCAAGGCATTGAAGACATCCGCCTTCAACCGGCCCAGACCGGGCATCTCTCCGGACACGGCCGGCACGGCACCGTGCAATCGGCCGCCAGCCGGCAACAGCAAAGCGCCGCCACCCAGGAGGTTGACCGGCTTTCCGCGCCCGAAGCTCACAATCCGGGCATCGACCGCACAGATTGGCGCCGCTTCCGGAAACCACTGCGCGCAGTCGTCGAGCAGCAGGGCGCCTCGCGAACGGCAGACCGACTCAACAGCCGGCATGCGATCCGCAATTCCCAGAAAATTCACGTCAATTACGGCGGCCACGTCCTCCCGGCAGGCCGCCTCGAGGGCGGCGAGATCGTAGCCGGGATCCTCGGCTCCGATATCCACGAGGCGCACCTCACCCCCGGCGTACGTGACGGCGGAAACGAGGTCGGGACAGCCGTAGGCGGGAACCAGCACCACACGACGACCTGGCACCGCCCGCAGGCAGGCCGAGACGGCGAGGCCCAGTGCCGAGGTGCCGGAATCGACCCAGCAGGGCTCAAAGCCGGGAAAGGAAGGCTGAGGCTCCCCGCGCAGCCAATGGACCCGTTGGCCGACCGGCGCCTGGGCTGCAATCATCGCGCCGACGGCTGCCAGACGATCATGCGCTCGCCGGAGAGAAAGCGCCAGGCGGCCTGTGCGATGGCGACGTTCACCTGCACGAAGAAGAACACGATGCGCACCGGTCCGACTTCCCGCAGGGCTTCGACGCGCCAGGCGGCAAACGCGACGCCGTAAAACGCCAGCTGACCGAGAAGCGCCAATGCGTAGACCGGGTGCCGGGGCGCCAGGACCACGGATGACAGCAGCAGCAGCACGAGGAACAACGGCACCAGCCAGCGCATCAGCTTGTGCCCGAACACCTGGAACGCGAACAGGCCGAACCGGACGGGGTTGAGCACCTCGGCGTGCCTCGCCAGGCCCGTCATGCCGCGCAGCACCGTGCGCACCTTGCGAGCGTACTCCTTGGCCGGGTCTTTCAGGTCGCGGTAGTAGCCCAGCACGTCCGGGGCGGTTACCGCACGAAGACCGAGCCGTGCGCAGTTCAGGGCCGTATTGAAGTCGCTCGGCGAGCGAATATCCCATTCGGCGCAGACCTCGCGGCGTGCCGCGAAGAACGAGCCGGACAGCCCCACCAGGCCGGCGAGCGACGATTCGAGACGTCGAAGCCACATTTCATAGCGCACGTACAGGCCCTCACCGGCCACCTTGCCATCCTGGCTTACGAAGCGGTCCTCGCTCGATACCGCGCCCACCGTCGAGTCCTCGAAGTAGCGGACCAGCGCCTTTAGAGCGTCCGGCGGCATCTCCGTCGCCACGTCGGAAAAAACCAGGATGTCTCCCTTGGCAACGGCAATGGCTTCGCGCTGGGCGTTTTCCTTGCCCAGGCGCTCATGGGCGCGCACCAAGGTCACGCCGCGATGCGCATAGGACATCACCAGATGATCGGTCCCGTCGGTGGAACTATCAGAGGCCACAAGAAGTTCGATTCGGTCTGGCGGATAGTCGAGGTCAAGCGCGTTCTCGAGCTTTCCCCCAATCCGAGCTTCTTCATTATGGGCCGTGACGATCAGCGAAACCCGGGGCAACTCCGCCGCAGAAGCGACTGGCCTCGGCCCAGCCCGCCACACCAGGACCGCAAGAACGGCCGGGTATAAAAAATAGCTGAATCCGGCGCCGATCAGGCTCAGCCAGAACAGAGCGGTGAGCATGTCGGCTCCCTGTGCGCGCGACTTCGACCGTCAGTCCGCCAAATCGATTCTGTGCTCGAACGCGTAGTGTAACGTCTTTGCCGCATCCGTCAGATCCGGATGAGCAACTGTGAACGAGCCCGGTTCGTCCATCTCGGAACGTTGCCGCCCTGCCCGGCGCAACGCGAATTGAAACAACCAAAACTTGCCGAAATTCTCATGTCTGCACCGCTTCACGGTGCACACAGCCCCCGATATCGGTCAAATCCATCGCGGGGTCCTCAACCAAGCCTCGCGCGCACGCCCAGAAACGCTCTGCAATCGCGTCGATCACTGGGCTTGAATCCGGTAGGCGGTACGCATCAACCTGCTCTACTATCCCAAGCTCCATCAGGGTACCGCACAGAGCCACTTCGTCCGCAACGAGAAGCTCGGAGCGGTCTATCGGGCGTCGCTCAAAAGGCAGATCGAGTGATTTGCAGAGCCTTTCCACAATGTCCACGGTGATGCTTTCCAGGCAACCTTCGTAGGCCGGGGGCGTCACGACACGGCCGTTTCGCACCATGATCAGCGCCGACCCGGTGGCCTCCGCGATCCGACCGTTCGAATTCAGCAGCAACATGTCGTCAAAACCTCGCTCGCGCCCCTCGATCCTGACGATACGAGCCATTTGGTAATTGGCGGCCGACTTGATCCGAGCCGGGAGTACGGAGTCACCTGGTTTCTGCCAACCCGTGATGCCGACCTTGAGGCGGCCCGGCGCGCGCTTCTCCTGGTGGTAGCAAGTGATGGCGAGATCGGCCACCGTACCTTCGCCCCAATGGCCCTCGACGGAGTAGATCGTCGGTCGCAACCAAAGGTCACGGTCCAGCACCATCAGGCAGCGTGCCAGATCACCGCAGGCTTCGCGAAACTCGGAAAGCGACATCGAAAACGGCAGATGCTGCAGTCGTGCCGATCGACACAAGCGAAAGAAATGGGCTTCCAAGGCCAAGAGCTGAAGCGAAGACAGGTCTTCACGCCAGTATCCCTTGATGCCCTCGAATACACTGATCCCTCGAATCAATGCCTCGGAAGCGATGTGGATGTTCGCTTCCTCCCACGGAACGACTCGGCCTCCGAGATACGCGAAGGCAGGTTTTTGCAGCTTGATCATACGATTCTCCGTTCAGGCATCGACGCCGACGCGTCGGCCTGTAATGTGATTTGTCACTCGTTCGCCCCCCTTGGCCCCGAGGTCCATAGCCCCTTGCGGGAACAACAAACTTACGCGCGTCCCCGCGATTCCGCTGCGTTGGCCTGCATTGCGCAAATTGCTTGACGGTTTAAAACTCGCTACGTATCGTCTCGCGGCATGATTTCTCCCCAGATCAACCGACAGCAATCATACCCACCTGTATCGGGCCCCCTTGAATATGGTCCAAGCTACACGACGCGAGATGCTGACCGCTAGCAACAGATCTCGCCGCGTTTCGCACGGCAAGGAGCCGCTGCCGCCGCCACGGCTTTCCATAGGCTTGCCGGTCTACAACGGTCAGCGCTTTCTTGCTTATACTCTGGAAAATCTTCTGAATCAGACGTTTGCCGATTTCGAGCTGGTCGTGGCTGATAATGCTTCGACAGATGGCACGAAGGACATTGTCGATGCGTTTTCCGCTCACGACAAGCGGATTCGCTATGTCCGCCACAACGAAAACCGAGGGGCAGTGTTCAATTGGAACTACGTCGTTCACCAGGCTCGGGGCGAGTACTTCAAGTGGGCCTCGTCCAACGACTACTATGCCCCCGATTTCCTCGAAAAGTGTATTGCGGTTCTCGACGAACGCGACGACGTCGTACTGTGTTACACGCGTACGAATCTCGTGGACGAGGATCAAGGGACTATCGGAGTCTACGAAGGCGACTTTTCAGCAACCGATGAAAGTGCCGGAAAGCGTTTCATTCGCCTTATGAGCAACGGCGGAAAGAACAACGCGCAGGCCGGTGTGATCCGAACAAAGTCTTTGCGAAGTACGAGGCTCGAGCCGGCTTACCCTCACGGCGACAAGGTGCTGATGGCGGAACTTGCCTTGCATGGCAAATACTGGCTGATCGATGAACCGCTATTCTACCGGCGCGACGGCAAGGGTACGTCATCGATCGACAACCTGAATACTGAGGAACTGCAGACCTTTCTGGCTCCGCAATCTGCAAGCCACCGCCTGCCCTACTGGCGACGTCAACTCGGTTTCGTCATGGCGTCTGTGCGTTCGAGCGAGCCGCTGCCGGCGCGCATGGGATTGATGCTGCGCGTGTTTCAGCGCGCAGTGATCTGGCAGCGAACCGAACTCTTCCGCGAATTCGGCGCAGCGTTATCTCGGCAGCGTGGTTGAAGCAGCAAGATCTGTCAGGCTTCGGATGTCGCAGCTTCCATCGAGTCAGCCAGGTGCGCCGGCACGTCGGCGCGATCAGCGAGGCGCTTGAAGTCTCGTACCGAAGACCCGCTGCAGTGGACGTCTCTTATTGGAGCCCCCAGACCGGCCTGAGTGTCTGCAAGGCTCAGGGTCCGAAAATCGATGCTGTAACGTGTGCGCCCGCTCAGGTTGGGTACACTACCGTGCAGGTTGGCAGCCGAAAACAGAATCACTCCACCCACTGGGCACAGAATCGTCGTGCTTTCGTTCATTGGTATTTCTCCCCTGGGCGCGGGTAACGGCCGATCCTCACGCTTGACCTGATCGGCCGCCGCGAAGCGGTACTTCCTGTTCCACACCTGGTAGTTGTAGCCCGCACTGTCATTGGGGACATCGCTCCCGAACCGATCGAACCAAAAGCACATGCCGTTTCCCGCTTGGATTGGGTAGATCGGCATCCACCAATTGAACTGTGTTCGAGGTGCTGAGTACCACGTATCGCGGTGCGGGTGCCAAGCGTAGGCGATACCGGTTGTCAAATAGCCATTACTGGTTGAGCTTCTGAGGCGGGGCACATCGTAGTAGGTATCATCGGGGTCGCACCCTAGTTCCCGGAGGATCAACTCGAGAATGCGTTTGGATTCGGGATGATGGATGAAATGTGGCTTTAGCTCTTTCAGAATCTCGACCATTTGCGCCACTGGCAACTCATGCTGCGCGGTCTCGGGAGAGGTATAACTGAATCTGGTGTATGGCGAGGAATTGAGATAGGCGGCGTTCCCTG
>CAZOUC010000092.1:0-8284 GCA_964582825.1 uncultured Enterobacteriaceae bacterium
CGACATGACGAAGCCCCCTCTCGTTGCCTTGCTCGCCGCTGCCGCGCTGACGACACAGGCGTCTGCCGACGATCTCCGCGTCAACGGCCACCTGACCGTCGCGGCGACCGGCAGCAGCGACGGCGGACTTCGCTTCGCCCGTGACCTGACCCGCGCGGAGGCCGTCGACGACGAAATCCGCGCCGACATCGACTCGATTCTCGGCCTGCAGATCGGCGGCAGCCTCGGCGAAGGCCTCGATTGGACCGTGCAGGGCGTGCTGCGCGACCGCGCCGAGCAGTCGCTCGACGAGTCGATCGAGTGGGCGTTCCTGCGCTACCAGCCGCAGGACAGCCTGACCCTGCGCCTGGGCCGGCTCGGCTTCGACGTGTTCATGCTGTCAGACTACCGCGACGTCGGCTACGCCAATCACTTCCTGCGTCCGCCGGTGTCGTTTTACGGTTTCCTGCCCGTGTTCCGGGTGGATGGTGCCGACCTGCGCGCCAGTTTCGAGCTGGGCCCGGGACAACTCGACGTCAAGACCTTCGTCGGTCGCAGCGAATCCACCATCGAGTTCGTGACCGGCGTTTCCGACGCCTCGACCTTCACGCTGGAGATCGACCAGGTGTGGGGCGCCTCGCTGGAATATCGACTTCGCGACTGGCGCCTGCGGGCCAGCTACAACCAGGGCGACTTCGGATCCAATCCGCCGGTCGAGCCACTCTACGACGCCCTGGACCAGGCGGCGCCCCTATGGCCGGATGCGCGCTTCTGGCGCAGCAAACTGTCGTTGGACGGCGCCACGGTCCGCTACACGAATCTCGGCCTCGGCTACGACGACGGTCGCTGGCTGCTGGTCACCGAACTGGCCCGGGTCGACTCAGACAGTTATATCTCTCCGCGCCTGTGGGCCGCGTACGCCAGCGCCGGCCGCCGCATCGGCGACATTACCCTGTTCGCCACGCTCGACGGCAATCGCCCGATCGACCCGCGCCCCGACGTGAGCCTTCCCGACGCGCTGCCACCGCCCCTGGCCGCTCAGCTCGATCCACTGCGCAGTGCCGTGCAGGTCGCCGCGGAACTCTCCCTGTCGGACCAGACCGGGGTGGCCCTGGGCCTGCGCTGGGATGCGGCACCGCGGCTGGCACTGAAGGCCCAGTGGAACCACTGGCGGGTCGAGTCCGACGCGACGCTGCTCTGGGGCAGCTCGGTCCCCAGCGACGCCGGTACGCGCGGCGTCAGCGTCTACAGCCTCGCGCTGAACTGGTTGTTCTGACGATGCTGCGCCACCTCACGCTGCTGTTGCTGGCGCTGATCCCGGCCGGGACGGTCCGTGCCGACATCGTCGTTTTCGGCCACCCGCAGGTCGAGGCGGAGGAATTGAGCCGCGCGCAGGTCCGCGCACTGTACATGGGCCGGGACCGCAGCCTGCCGAGTGGTGTGCGCGCCAACCCGATCGACCTGCAATCGGGGGCTGCGCCGAGAGCCGTGTTCTATCGCGAGCTGGTGCGGCGCAGCGAGTCCCAGGTCGACGCGTGGTGGGCTTCCCTGGTGTTTTCCGGACGCGCCAGTCCGCTGACCCGGGTCGCGACGGTCGACGAGATGCTGGCCGCGGTCCGCGAGGACCCCAGCGCCATCGGTTTCGTCCGCGCCGAGAACCTGCCGCCGGACCTCAAAGTCCTGCTGCGCCTGGAATCGGACGATCCATGATCCGCAGTCTGCACCTGCGCCTGGCCGCAATGGTCACGCTCGGCGCCCTGCTGATCGCGGGGGTCACGTCGGCCTGGCTCTACCGCATCGAGTTCCGGCAATCGACCCAGCAGTCGCAGACGATCCTGCGCCAGCTGCTCGAGACCGTCAGCACCAGCGCCGAGGCGGCCGCTTACCTCAGTAACGAGGAGCTGGCCCGTCAGATCGTCGACGGCCTGCTGGTCAATGACCTGGTGCTCGCGGCGCGTCTGCGCACCGTCGACGGCATGCTGGTCAGTGGCGGCGAAGCCAATGAATGGCTCCGCGTCGTCGACCAAACCCTGCGTGACCCGTTCGACCGAGAGACCGTTGTCGGTCACATCGAGGTCAGTCTGAATCAGGGCCTGATCGAACGCCTGGCGCAGGGCGCGGCGCGCCAGGCGATCCTCATTCTGTGCCTGTTCACGCTCGGCGTCGCGCTCATCGCCCAGGCGCTGATCTACCTGTTCCTGAGCCGTCCGCTGGTCCGCCTGGCCGACAGTACCTACCAGATCGTACCGGGCGACGGTCAGCGCCTGTCTGTCGGGGATGCCCACCGCCAGGACGAATTCGGCCGCCTGGTCGGCGACTTCAATGCCCTGCTCGAGACCGTCGAATCGAAGCTGTCGGAAGAGCGCGCACTGCGCAAGCGTATCGAAGCGCTGGAGCAGCAGTTCCGCGGCATCTTCGAAGGGTCGCGCGCCGGCATCTTCCTGATCTCCGGTACCGGCCGCCTGGTCACGGCGAATCCGGCGTTCTTCCGGCTGGTGAACCGCGAGGCTGACTCACTGACCGCCGACGACGCACCGAGCGTGTTCGACCTGTTTGCCGATCGCGACCGCGCGGCCCGTCTCGTCGCCGCGACCATCGAATCAGCGGCCAGCGAATCCGCCGACCTGAAACTGCTCGACGACGACGCCGAGGGTCAGGAGCGCTGGGTCCACCTGATGTGCTCGCCGACACGACAGGAGTCCGGCGACACCATCGTGGAGGGTGTGTTCTACGACATCAGCGAGCGCTATCACCGCGAGCAGCAGACCCGCCGCATGGCGGAGATCGACGCGCTGACCGGGCTGGCCAACCGCATGGCGATCGAAACCCGTATCGACAGGACGATCGAGCTGGCCGCCGCCAGCGGCCTGCCCTTCACCTTGATGTTTCTCGACCTGGACCGCTTCAAGCACATCAACGACAGCTACTCGCACGATGCCGGCGACGAGGTGTTGCGCGTGGTCGCCCAGCGCCTGAGTGACTGCGTGCGCGAAACCGACGTGGTCGCTCGGCTCGGCGGCGACGAGTTCCTGCTGCTGATGCCGGGCCTGGGTCGGGACCCGAAACCGGTGATGCGCATTGCCGATCAGATCGTCGAGGTCATCGCCGCGGACATTGATCTCGGCGACGGCTCGAGGGACCACGTCGGCGCCAGCATCGGCGTCGCCATCTACCCGAGCCACGGCAGCAGCCTCGAGGACCTGCGCCGCAGCGCGGATACCGCCATGTACGCCGTCAAGCGCGCCGGACGCAACGGCTTTGCCCTGTACTCGACCGACGGCGAGCACGAGGTCAAACTGCAGAGCCAGCGCGTCTCAGGACATTCATAGGCCGCCGGCGACGATCAACTCCGACAGGGGCCTGCGCTCGCGCGGCCGGTCGTCGCGAGACCGATAGGCCTCGTCGAGCAGCGAACCGTCGCCGTGGTAACCGATGGCGAGCGCGGTCCACGGCACCATGGACTCGTCGACGGCGAAGACCTCACGCGCCCGGTCCGGCTCGATACCGATCATCTGGTGTACCACCAGTCCGCGTGCCGTTGCCTCGACGGTCAGCATCGCCGATGCCGCACCGAGATCGTGCGCGGCTGCCTTGTTTTCCCTGCCATTGCGCTCGAAATGGGTCTTGACCAGGCCGAGCACCAGGACCGGAGCATGCCGCGCCCACGGCTTGTTGCCGTCTACCAGCACGTCGAGCACCTGGCTCCAGGTCTGGTGATCGCGCTCACGAACGCCAACGATGTAGCGCCAGGGCTGTTCGTTGTAGGACGACATGGTCCAGCGCGCCGCCTCGAACAGGCTGTGCAGGTCCTCGCTCGCGACCGGGCGCGACGGGTCGAAGGCGTAGGGGCTCCAGCGCCGGGTCAGCAGCTCCTGCACGGGGGCATCGACCGGGTTCCGTGGTGTCTGTTCCTGCTGCATTCGTTCCTCCTTGCCGCGGTGTCCCCGCGGATCCTCGTCCTGGCAAAAGAAAACCATTCAGGCCATGTCGAACAGCAGCACCTCGGCGCCGTGCTGCCCGGCGATCTGCAGCCCGGCCGGACCCGCCACAGCGACACCGTCGCCGGCCTGCAGGGGCTCGCCGTTCAGCGTTACATCGCCGCGCGCAAGGTGCAACCAGGCACGGCGCCCCTCGGCCAGTTCGTGCTGCACCCGACCACCGGCTTCGAACAGTGCGGCATACAGGTCGACGTCCTGGTGAATCGTGACCGACCCGTCGCGGCCGTCGCGCGAGCCGATCAGCCGCAGGCGACCGCGCTTCTCGTCATCACTGAAATGGACCTGCTGGTAGCCCGGCTCCATGCCTTCGCGCTCGGGCAGGATCCAGATCTGCAGGAAATGCACCGGGTTGCTGTGCGAATGGTTGTACTCGCTGTGACTCACACCGGTACCGGCGCTCATGCGCTGCAGGTTACCGGGGCGGATGATCGAGCCGTTGCCCATGCTGTCCTTGTGCTCGAGTTCGCCCGCCAGCACGTAGGACAGTATCTCCATGTCCTGGTGGCCGTGGGTGTCAAAGCCCCGACCGGGCCGCACCACGTCCTCGTTGATCACACGCAGCGGCCCGAAGCCCATGTGGCGCGGGTCGTAGTAGTGGCCGAAGGAAAAGGTATGGCGGCTCTCGAGCCAGCCGAAACTCGCGACTCCTCGTTCACCGCTGGGACGTACTGCAAGCATTGGTGCCTCCTGCTCATGTCGAATCAAACCGCTGATCAGGATGCACTGAAGCCATTTCGATTACAATAACCAGTTAAAGTGACATTCCGTATCCAATTCGGAGACAATTACTATGGGACTTCTCGAGGGTATGCGGGCGTTCGTCGCCGTTGTCGACGCCGGAGGCTTCGCGGCGGCAGCGCGCGAACTCGGCTCCTCCCGCTCCGTGCTCAACAAGCAGGTCATCAAGCTCGAAGACCGCCTGGGCAGCCAGCTGCTGCGTCGCAGTACCCGCCAGGTATCGCCAACGGAAGCCGGCCGCGCCTTCTACGACCGCTGTCGCCAGATTCTCGCCGAGGTCGACGAAGCCGTCGGCGCCCTCGGCGATGCGCGCGACACGCCCTCCGGCAACCTGCGCATCAACGCGCCGATGTCCTTTGGCCGCATGCACCTTGCCCCGCTCATCGTCGAGTTCATGGCCAGCTATCCGGACGTGTTCATAGAACTGGTGCTCAACGACCGCTTCGTGGATCCGATCGAGGAGGGCTTCGATCTGACCGTTCGCGTCGCCGGGGAACAGGTCTTCACGAGCCTGATTGCGCGGCCTATCGCCCCGGCACGCCGGGTGCTGTGCGCGTCGCCGCGCTTCCTGGAACAGCACGGCACGCCGCGTTCACCGGCAGATCTCAAGCGACTGCCCTGCCTGCGCTACGGCTATCAGGGGACCGGCACCGTATGGCGGATGACCGGCCCGGAAGGCGAACTGTCCGTACCGATCCATTGCCGCATGTGGTCGAACAATGGTGAGGTCCTTCGCGACGCCGCGATCGGCCACCAGGGCATCGCCAAGCTGCCGACCTTCATCGTCGGCGCTGCGATGCAGGCCGGACAGCTGGTCAGCGTGCTGCCGGACTACGAACCGACACCGCTGACCGTCTGCGCCCTCTACCCGCGACATCGGCACCTGGCCGCCAAGGTGCGCCTGCTCGTCGACTGGCTCGAACAGCGCTGCGGCCGCCAACCCTACTGGGACCTCGTCAGCTAGCCCGCCCGGGCGATGAGGTCGTCGATCATGCCCCACCAGCCCTGGTCGTCCGGACCGGCACCGCTGTCGCGGTTTGCTCCGGCCTGGCCAGCTCCCGCTTCAGACGGTTACGGCGTTGCCGCGGAAGATCCGCGCCAGGTAGCGGCTCTCCGAGGGGCTCGGCGCCGGCACCGCGCATTGCAGCACGGCGTAGACCAGGCGCTCCATCTCTTCGGCCAGTTCCTGCTCGTTGGCCGGCTCTTCGGCGCGGGCGCGGCGGGTGAGCTGCACCTGGTTGACGGCGGGCACGGTCGGCAGGCGCTCGGTCTCGACGCCCAGGGTCACCGTGAACGCGTGCAGGGAGTTCTTGACGAACAGCGCCAGGGCGAATTCCTCGCGCGACGAGGCCAGCGAGGTGTCCGGAGTCAACAGCACGATCTGGCACTTCGGCACCAGGGCCGCGCGCCGGGCGACGCGGAAGTGGTGCGTCAGCTGCTCGTCGACCAGGCGTGCGAAGGCATCCTGCGACAGCACCCTTGACCAGCCGGCATCCTCTTCACCGACCAGCGCGTTCATCGGCAGGCGCGCGAACGGCGCGCTCACGACGACGTCGAAGCCGCCCTGGTTCTGCAGCAGGTCGTCCAGCGCGCTCTCGAGGTCGTCGCCGACCTCGCGCGCCTCGAGGCGAAAGTCCTCCGGGTGTTCGATCCGGTGCCGGATGTCCTCGGCGGCCTCGGCGGTCTGGGTCAGCACCGTCAGGCTGGCGACGCGCTGGCGCACGAAACCCTCGGCGATCGCCACCAGCTCGTTGCGCATCGCGTCACCGATCAGCACGACACGCTTGCCGGCCAGGGCCGCGAGATCCTCCTGCCCGGGGCGCAGCAGCATCTCGCCCTCGGTGACCGAGCGGTCGAACTTGAGGCCGCCGGACGGGTGAAAGGTCTCTCCGCTGACGATGTCGTCGGCAAGGTGGAATACCGTCGATAGGCCGATCTGCTCGTCGGTCGGCATCTTGTGCAGGTGCAGGCGGTTGAGGATGCCGGTTTCGATCTTCTCGGCGGCACGCTTGACCGATTTGTCGTCGAAGAACGGTTCCGGCGCGTCGACGAAGTCGTCGAGGAACTTCTGGCCGACCTCCGGGCTGAACAGCCCGCCGGTCACCAGTCGATTGACGAGTTTCTCCGCCAGGTGTGCATTGAGCAGGAATTCCGACGAGGCGCCGCCGGTCCGCGACTCCGTGACCTGTGCGAAGAGCTTGGCGAGCGACTTCGGCAGGCCGTCCCAGCTCTGCAGTTCGGCCATGGCGTTGCGCGCCAGCGGCGCGAAATCGGCCGACGTCAGGCCCTCGCCGAGACTGGCGAGGATCCCTGCGTGCACCTGGTTCAGGCGCTTGTTCTCGAGCACCAGGCGGCCGCGGCGCTGGAACAGGCCCGGCGCGCCGCCGAGGCCGCGCAGGCGGGCACCGTCGACCGGCCCCGGGGCGAGTGCGTTGATCTGGATCTCCGGGCCGAGGTGCCGCGACAGGATTTCCGCCAGCACGCGCTGACCGGCCTTGGACACGGCGTAGTCGGCCCGGTTCGGGTAGGCGACGGAGACGTACTTCTCGCCGCCGAAGTACGACGACACGTTCAGCACGACACCGGACCCGCGCTCCTTCATCAGCGGCGCGTACTTGCGGATCAGCGAGTAGTTGCTGATCAGGTTCGCCTGCATGGTGCGGTTCCAGTCCTCGAGGGTCATGTCGACGACCATCTCCTCCGCACCAGAAATCCCGGCGTTGTTGATCAGGAAGTCGACGTGGCCGAGCAGGTCCAGGGAGCGCTTGAACAGTCGGTCCAGCGCGGCCTCGTCGCCGACGTCGATATCGGCCATGATCTGCACACGTTCCTCCGGACGCGCGTAGCCGACGCCACGCAGTTCCTCGACGATTTCCTGCTGCGCCTCGCGCAGCTTGCTCTCGCTGCGGGCGCTGAGCAGCACCCGCGCGCCGGCCATGGCCAGAAAGCGACCGAGCTGCAGGCCGATGCCGAGGCTGCCGCCGGTGATCACCGCCGTCTTGCCCTTGTGCAGGCCGGGCAGCACCCGCTGGATCGCCATCGGCATCGACGACTTGCCGGTGGCGCGCTGGATGCTCTTCGGCACCCACAGGTTGATCGGATCCATGCGCCGCACGCGGTTGGTCAGGGTGGCGCTCCAGTCGGCCGCATAGGCGAGGTTGTCCGCTTCGTCGTTGTCGAAGCGCACCAGCTGGTTCGGCAGCACCGCCCAGGGCCGGTCGCCCTTGGCCACCTGCTGCTGGTCCTCGTGGCGCCAGATGCGGATCAGGGCCTCGACGGCGGCGCGCTTGATGTCGTTGAGCAGGTTGCCGTGGCCGTCGTCGGGGTTGGTCACGAAGGTGATCGCGGGAGCATCGGCGACCGAGCCCCAGCGGTCCAGGCTCTTGCCGAGCGCGGCGGCGAAGGCCACCGGGGCCACGACTTCGTCACGCACGAAGGACTCGACATCCTCGTCGCCGGCGGTACTCAGCGAGTAACCGTGCTGGCCGTTGCCGGCCCGCGGCAGCATGACCACGCCATCGAGCCTGCCGTAGTGATCGGCGATGAACTGGAACGCGCGGTCGACCGAC
>CAZOUC010000093.1:0-8149 GCA_964582825.1 uncultured Enterobacteriaceae bacterium
GTCCTCGAGGCCGCTGACGATCAGGCCGAGCTCGTCCTCGCTCAGCACGCCCTGCGCGCAGAGCATCCGGGCGTGGGCGAGCGAGCCGCGGATGTCCTGCGCGTACAGCCGGTGGTCGAAGGGAATCGACGCCGTGAAGCGCTCGACGAAACGATCGGTCGCTTCGTCGAAGCGGCCACCCCAGAGCTTGTCCTTGCCATCGCCAGCCGTCATGCGCCGCCGTCGTCCGCCGAGCCTTTAGCGGCGAGTATACTACCGGGTCGGTTTAGGCACGGGCACGACGACGGCATGCTCCCGACCCCATGACGCACTCGGTCCTGATCGTCGACGACGAACCTCTGGCGCGCAAGCGCCTGGCGCGGCTGCTCGCCCAGATCGACGGCTACCGGCTGGTCGGCGAAGCCGGCAACGGCAGCGAGGCGGTCGCGGCCTGTCAGAGCCTGAAGCCCGCGATCGTGCTGATGGACATCCGCATGCCCGGCATGGACGGTCTCGAGGCCTGTCGCCACATCACCGCGACCGAGCAGCCGCCGGCGATCATCTTCTGCACCGCTTACGACGACTACGCGCTGCAGGCTTTCGACAGCGAGGCGGTCGGCTACCTGCTCAAACCGGCCCGCCGCGAGGCGCTGGAGGGGGCGCTGCAGCGCGCGCGCCGCGTCAACCGGCTGCAGCTGAACGCGCTGCAGCAGGCCACACAGGAGCAGCGCCGTCACCTCAGCGCCAACACGCCACACGGGCTCAAGCTGGTCCCGGTCGACGAGGTGCGCCTGCTGTTCGCCGAGCAGAAATACGTCACGGCCTGCTCGCCCGATGGCGAACTGCTCGTCGACGACAGCCTGAAGGAGCTCGAGACCGAGTTCGGCGACCGCTTCGTGCGCGTGCATCGCAACGCGCTGGTGAGCCGGCGGCATATACTGGGGCTCGACAAGCACGACGAGGAGCAGGTGCGGGTGCGCCTGCAGGGTATCGATCGCTGCCCCCAGGTCAGCCGGCGCCACCTCGCCGCGCTGCGAAAACTGCTCAAGGAACTGTGACCATGACCACCCTGACCATCGCCACCCGCCGCAGCCCGCTCGCCATGTGGCAGGCGGAGCACGTGCAGCAGGCGCTCGAGCGGGCACACCCGGACCTGAACGTGGACATCCTCGCGATGTCGACCCAGGGCGACCGTGTGCTCGACGTCGCGCTGGCGAAGATCGGCGGCAAGGGCCTGTTCGTCAAGGAACTGGAAACGGCGCTGTACGATGGTCGCGCCGACCTCGCGGTGCACTCGATCAAGGACGTGCCGATGCAGCTGCCCGAGGGCCTGGTGTTGAGCACGATCATGGCCCGCGAAGACCCCCACGACGCCCTGGTGTCGTCGCGCTACCGTCAGCTCGACGAGCTGCCGCAGGGGGCCTGTGTCGGCACCTCCAGCCTGCGGCGCCAGTGCCAGCTGCGCGAGCGGCGCCCCGACCTGGTGGTGCGGGACCTGCGCGGCAACGTCAATACCCGGCTCGCGCGCCTCGACGCCGGCGACTTCGACGCGATCATCCTCGCCTGCGCGGGCCTGCAGCGCTTGCGCATGCACGAACGCATCGCCCGCGCCCTGCCGCCCGAAGAGATGCTGCCGGCGGTCGGCCAGGGCGCGATCGGCATCGAGATCCGCGCCGACGACGAGCGCACCCGCGAACTGCTCGCGCCCCTGCACGACACGCTGACCGCGCAGCGCGTGCTCTGCGAGCGCGCCATGAACCGCACGCTCGAGGGCAGCTGCACGGTGCCGATCGCCGGACACGCCATCCTCGAGGACGACGGCGGGCTGTGGATGCGCGGCCTCGTCGGCAGCGTCGACGGGACCCGCGTACTGCGCGTGGAGGGTCGCAGCCCGGCCACCGATGGCGAGGCGCTCGGTGAGCGCCTGGCGCGGGACCTGCTGGCGCAGGGCGCCGGGGAACTGCTGGCGGCGCTGCGGGACGAGGCTTGAGCGAGGATCTTTCGGCCTGGCGGGTGCTGATCACCCGCCCGGCCAGTTCGGCCGGCCCGCTGGCCCGGCGCTTGCGAGCCGAGGGTGCCCATGCCGTCGTCTGTCCGATGCTGCTGATCGACGGCTTCGCGCTGGCCTCAGGGGAGCGAGCCGAGCGCATCGCGGCCCTGCTCGCGCAGGTCGAGGCATTCGACTGTCTCGTGTTCGTCAGCGGCAACGCGGTCCAGGAATTCCTGCTCTGGTGCGATCGGCTCGGAATCGATCCCCTGGGCCTGCCGCCGGCGCTGGCCGTGGGGCGCGCAACCGGTGACGCCCTGCTTGCCGCAGGAATCCGCGTCGAAGCCGCGGGCGGCTCGATGAACAGCGAAGCGCTGCTGGCCCTGCCGCGGCTCGCCAATCCCGAAGGGCGCCGGGTGCTGCTGTGTCGCGGCGAGGGCGGTCGTACCCTGCTCGCGGACACCCTGACCGAGCGCGGCGCCCGGCTCGAGGAGCTGCCGCTGTACCGCCGCCTGCCGCCGCGGATCAGCGCCGAGCGGCTGCGCGCCCTGCTTGATGACGCGCGCATCAATGCCGTCCAGGCGGGCAGCGGGGAAACGTTGGCGAATCTGCTGAACTTGCTCGGTCCCGAGGCCACTGGCAGGATAAGCGACGCGCCCCTGCTGTTGCCGAGCGACCGGGTTGCCGAGCTGGCCCGATCGGCCGGCTGGCGCCGCATACGCGTGTGTCCCGACCCGACCGATGACGGCATCATCGCGGCGCTGCGCGAGCTGGAGACGCCATGAGCGACACGCCTCAGACCCCGGATCGTCCCATGCCGAAGGTGGAGCCGCCCGACCCGGGCGCCGACCCGCCCAAGCCCCGGGACAAGGCCCGGCGACGCGAAAAGACCGCGAAGTCCGCGAGCGCCTCGCGGGGCCTGGGCCTGTTCGCCCTGCTGCTCGCCGCCGCTGCCCTCGCCTTCAGCGCCTGGCAGTGGCAGCAGTCCCGGCAGCCCGACGCCGGCCTCGATCGACTCGACGCGCGTCTCGACGACGTCAGCCGGCAGGTCGCCAGCCTCGCACAGCGCGTCGACGCACTGGCAGGCCTGCCGCAACGGCTCGACGAGGTCGGGCAGCAGTTCGACGGACTGCGCAGCGAGGTCGGCGCGGCCAGCCAGGCGCTGCGCGAGGGACAGCGCGAGCTGGCCGAACGGGGCAGCGAGCTGGACCGCGCGCTGACGCGAATCGACGCGTTCGATCGCCGACTGGCGGCGCAGAATCGCGAGCTGGAGGCCCTGGCCGATGCCGACCGCAGCGCCTGGCGTCTCGACGAGGCCGCGCACCTGCTGCGCCTGGCCAACGACCGTCTGCTGGTCGCCGGTGATCCGGCGACAGCGCTTTCCCTGCTGGAGATGGTCGACGAGATCCTGGCAGCCCAGGGCGACCCCGAGCTGCACCTGCTGCGCCGCGCGGTGGCGCGCGACGCCGCGGCACTGCGCGCCGTACCCGAGCGCGACCTCGCCGGCGTGGTGGTACGCCTGGACGCGCTGGTCGACCGCGTCGACGGGCTGTCGATTCAGGGTATGCGCCAGACGATGCCGGCGACCGGCGCGCCACAGGCTGCCGACACCGCGGACGCCGCGGAGCCGGCGCCTTCGGCCTGGCGGCAGGGCTGGCAGCGCCTGTGGTCTTCGCTGCAGGGCTTCGTCGTCGTGCGCCGCCAGAACGAGCCGGCGCAGCCCTTGCTGGCGCCGCAGGAAGAGACGTTTCTGCGCCACAACCTGCGCCTGCAGCTCGAACAGGCGCAGCTGGCCCTGTTGCGCGAGGAGCAGGGCCTGTACCGCGAGACCCTGCAGCGCGCCGCGGACTGGGTGCCGCGCTGGTTCGACATGTCCACCGACGAGGCCCGGGCCTTCGTCGCCGAACTGACGCAGCTGCGCGACAAGGACTGGCAGCGGCAGCTGCCGACCCTGGCCGATTCGCTGTCGGCGCTGCGCCAGGTGCAGGCCGAACCGTGAGGCGCGGATTCCTGCTGCTGCTCGTCGCGGTCCTCGCGGCACTCGCGGTCAGCGACTGGCTCGGCACCGAGCCGGGCTACGTGTACATCAGCCTGGCCGGTTACAGCATCGAAATGACCGCGTGGACCGGCCTGGTGCTGATCCTCGTGCTGGCGCTGGCAGTCAGCGCCGTGACCCGCCTGCGGGCCTGGCTGCGCCACCGGCGCCGGCCTGCGGCCTCCACGCCCCGGCCGCGCCCGGCCCGCGACCTGACGACGCGCGCGGCGGCGCACTTCATTGCCGGGGACTGGCAGCGCGCCGAGCGCCAGCTGCTGCGAGCCGCGCGCAAGTCCGAAGCGCCGGCCCTGAATTACCTGCTTGCCGCGCGCGCGAGCCACGAGGCCGGTGACGACGGTCGCGCCGAGACCCATCTGCTCAAGGCGGAGCAGCAGGGCCAGCTGGCGGCGGTGCCGGCGCTGCTGACGCGCGCCGAACTGCTGCTGCAGAGCGGCCGTGCGGCGCAGGCGCGCGACCTGCTCGACAAACTGCCCGCTCGCGATGCCCGGCACCCGGTGGCGCAGCGCCTGTACGTCGAAGCGCTGCGCGACCTGAACGACTGGCAGGCCCTGCTGGCCCGCCTGCCCGCGGCCAAGCGGCAGAAGGCGCTGAGCGCCTCGCGCCTCGACGAACTGGAACGGCAGGCCTGTCACGGCCTGCTCGAGGCCGCTGACGGGGTCGACGCGCTGCGCTCCCTGTGGCGCCAGCTGCCGGAAGACGCGCGCGCGGACGCCGAGTTCGCAACGCGCTATTGCAACCGCCTGGCCGCCGGCGGTGCGGTGGGTGAGGCGCTGATCGTGGTCAAGGATCGGCTCAAGCAACAGTGGCAGGCGCCGCTGGTGCGGCTCTATGGCCTGCTGCAGGGCGACGATCCGGCCGCCCAGCTGCGCGTCGCCGAAGGCTGGCAGCGCAAGCACCCGAACGACGCGACCCTGCTGCTGAGCCTCGGGCGCCTGTGCCTGGCCAACCGCCTGTGGGGCAAGGCGCGCGACTACCTGGAGGCGAGCGTGGCCGAGGATCCGGCCCTGGAAGCCTGCGCCGAACTGGCGCGCTATTACGACAGCATCGGCGAGCACGTGCGCAGCAGCCAGCTGCTGCAGCGCGGACTCAGTCACAACGCGGTGTCGCTGCCGGCGCTGCCGATGCCAGAGCGCGCGCCCGACTAGCTGTCCGATCCGGACCCGGGGCGCCGGACCGGGCAGGCGCCTAGCGCAGTTCGATCGTCGCGCTGCCGATGCCGGCTTCGATTCCGAGGCGTCCCGGTCCGCTGCCCTGCCAGCGTGTGCTGGCGGTGACCAGGGTGCGCTCGGTCACCGTGTCTCCGACCTCGGACTCGACGCGGGCGTCACCGACGCCCGATTGTGTCTCGGCGAATCCGTAGGCTTCGGCCGGGGCGCGAATTCTCGCATCGCCGATACCGATATCGATCGTCACGTCGCCGCGCAGGTCGTCGACATCCACGTCTCCGATGCCGATGTCGATGTCCATATCGAGATCCGGCGGCACCTGCAAGGTCCAGTGCTCGCTGAAGTCCTGTTCGTTGATGCGCAGGCGAAGGGCGTCCGCGCTCTGTTCGATTTCAAGGTCGACGTCCTCGAGCGGGCCGCTGCGATTCCACACCCAGCCGCCTTTCTCGTACACCTTGAGGAGCAGGTGGATTCGGCCGTCGTCCGACGGCGTCACACGCACCTCGCCGATGTGGCAGTCGACCTGCAGGCTGCTCAGGGCGCTGGCGTCGATTTCGGTTTCGAACTGCTTGAAATCACGCTCGGCGGCGGCGGGCAGGCTCAGGATGGCGAACAGCAGAAGCGTTACGAGTCGCGGCATGTTTCGGCGTCTCCGGTAATGACTCTCACCTTGATGGACGCGGCCGAACCGGCGTTGGATTCAGCAGCGCGTCAGTCGATGCCGAGTTCGTTCCACAGCGCGTCGACGCGCTCGCGCACCGCGCGGTCCATGACGATCGGACGACCCCATTCGCGGCTGGTCTCGCCCGGCATCTTGTTGGTGGCGTCGAAGCCGATCTTGCCGCCGAGCCCGGCCACCGGTGAGGCGAAATCCAGGTAGTCGATCGGGGTGTTCTCCACCATGACCGTGTCGCGGACCGGGTCCATGCGCGTGGTGATGGCCCAGATCACGTCCTGCCAGTCACGGGCGTCGATGTCGTCGTCGGTGACGATGAGGAACTTGGTGTACATGAACTGACGCAGGAAGGACCAGGCCGCCATCATCACGCGCTTGGCGTGGCCCGGGTACTGCTTGCGCATCGTGATCACCGCGAGCCGGTACGAGCAGCCTTCGGGCGGCAGGTAGAAGTCGACGATTTCCGGAAACTGGCGGCGCAGGATCGGGATGAACACTTCGTTCAGGGCGGCGCCGAGGATCGACGGCTCGTCCGGGGGGCGCCCGGTGTAGGTGCTGTGGTAGATCGGCCGGTCGCGGAAGCTCATCGACGAGACGGTGAACACCGGAAACTCCTCGACCTCGTTGTAGTAACCGGTGTGGTCGCCGTACGGGCCTTCCGGCGCCGTGCTGCCGTCGAGGTGCCCCTCCAGGATGATCTCGGCGCTCGCCGGCACCTGCAGACCGCCGATCGCGTCGGTGAGCAGGGTGCGGCCGCCGCGCAGCAGGCCGGCGAAGGCGTATTCGGACAGGGTGTCCGGCACCGGCGTCACGGCGCCGAGCAGGGTCGCCGGGTCGGCGCCGAGGGCGATCGCGACTGGAAACGGTTCACCGGGGCGCTGCTGCTGCCATTCGCGGTAGTCGAGCGCGCCGCCGCGGTGCGACAGCCAGCGCATGATGAGCCGGTTGCGTTCGAGCAACTGCATCCGGTAGATGCCGAGATTCTGTCGTTCCTTGTGCGGCCCGCGCGTGATCACCAGCGGCCAGGTCACCAGCGGCGCGGCGTCGCCGGGCCAGCAGGTCTGGATCGGCAGCATGCCGAGGTCGACGTCCGGGCCTTCCAGTCGATGCTCGCGGCAGGGCGCGCGGGAGGTGGTCTTGGGCGCCATCGCCATCGCCTGGCGGAAGATCGGCAGCTTGTCCCAGGCGTCGCGCATGCTGCGCGGCGGGTCGGGTTGGCGCAGGAACGCCAGCAGTTCGCCGATCTCGCGCAGGCTGTCGATGCTGTCCTGGCCCATGCCGAGCGCCACCCGCTGCACGGTGCCGAACAGGTTGCCGAGCAGCGGGACCTCGCTGCCGCGCGGCTTCTCGAACAGCAGCGCCGGGCCGCCGCGACGCAGTACGCGGTCGCAGATCTCGGTGATTTCCAGCTGCGGATCGACCGGCGTGGTGATGCGCTTGAGCTCGCCGCGCTGCTCGAGGCCGTTGATGAAGTCCCGCAGGTCCTTGTACTGCATCGTGGTGCGGGTGGGCTGCGGCGCTTACTTGCGCTTCATGGACTGGAAGAACTCGTCGTTGGTCTTCGTGTCCTTGAGCTTGTCGATCAGGAACTCGGCGGCGTCGATGTCTTCCATCGAGTGCAGCAGTTTGCGCAGGATCCACATGCGCTGCAGCTCCTCCTCGACGGTCAGCAGTTCCTCGCGGCGGGTGCCCGAGCGACGGATGTTGATGGCCGGGAACACCCGTTTCTCGGCGATGCGCCGGTCGAGGTGCAGTTCCATGTTGCCGGTGCCCTTGAACTCCTCGTAGATCACTTCGTCCATCTTGCTGCCGGTATCGATCAGCGCCGTGGCGATGATGGTCAGGCTGCCGCCTTCCTCGATGTTGCGCGCGGTGCCGAAAAAGCGCTTCGGCCGCTCCAGCGCATGGGCGTCGACACCGCCGGTCAGCACCTTTCCCGACGAGGGCACGATGGTGTTGTAGGCCCGCGCCAGGCGGGTGATCGAGTCGAGCAGGATGACCACGTCCTTCTTGTGCTCGACCAGGCGCTTGGCCTTTTCGATCACCATCTCGGACACCTGTACGTGGCGTGCCGGCGGCTCGTCGAAGGTGCTGGCGACGACCTCGGCCCGCACCGAGCGCTGCATGTCGGTGACCTCTTCCGGGCGCTCGTCGATCAGCAGCACGATCACGTAGCACTCCGGGTTGTTACGCACGATCGACTGCGCGATGTTCTGCAGGATCAGCGTCTTGCCGGCCTTGGGCGGCGACACGATCAGGCCGCGCTGGCCTTTGCCGATCGGTGC
>CAZOUC010000094.1:0-8127 GCA_964582825.1 uncultured Enterobacteriaceae bacterium
TGGGCGCCTCGCGCCTGCAGATGGTGCTCGACCACCTGCTGCCAAACGCCCTGCCGGGCATGCTGACGGGCGCGATCATCGGCATGGCGCAGGCGCTGGGCGAGACGGCACCCCTGCTGATGATCGGCATGGTCGCGTTCATCGTCGACGTGCCGGCGGGCCTGATGGACTCGGCGACCGTGCTGCCGGTGCAGATCTACCTGTGGTCCGACAGCCCGGAGCGCGGCTTCACCGCGCTGACATCGGCGGCCATTATGATATTGCTGGTGTTCCTGATAACCATGAACGCGCTGGCGGTGTTGCTGCGCCGCCGTTTCGAGCGCCGCTGGTAGGGATGACAGGCGGAGAAGACATGAACGCATCGCAAAGGGATCTCGAGGGCCTGCAGACGGTCGGCGACCCGTTCCTCGACGACGCCAAGATGGCGCTGCGCGGGGTCAACGTCTTCTACGGCAAGGTCCAGGCGATCTTCGACGTGTCACTGGACATCGGCCGTAACCAGATCGTCGCGATGATCGGCCCTTCGGGTTGCGGCAAGTCGACTTTCCTGCGCTGCCTGAACCGCATGAACGACACCATCGACGGTTGCCGCGTGCAGGGCGAGTTACGCCTCGACGGCACCGACATCTACGAGCGTGGCCTCGATGTCGTGCAATTGCGCGCACGCGTCGGTATGGTATGGCAGAAGCCGAATCCGTTTCCGAAGTCGATTTACGAGAATGTCGCCTACGGTCCGAAGATTCACGGCCTGGCGAGCCGCAAGTCGGAGCTCGACGACGTGGTCGAGGACTCGCTGCGTCGCGCCGGCCTTTGGAACGAGGTCAAGGACCGGCTCGAGCTGCCGGGCACGGGCCTGTCGGGCGGGCAGCAGCAGCGTCTGTGCATCGCGCGGGCGATCGCCATCAACCCCGAGGTGATTCTGATGGACGAGCCCTGCTCGGCGCTGGACCCGATCGCCACCGCGCGCATCGAGGAATTGATGACCGAATTGTCCGAGAACTACACGATCGCCATCGTCACCCACTCGATGCAGCAGGCGGCCCGCGTGTCGCAGCGAACGGCCTATTTCCACCTCGGTCGCCTGATCGAGGTCGGGGACACCACGCAGGTGTTCACGGCGCCGAAGCACCAGCTCACCGAGGACTACATCACTGGTCGCTTCGGCTAGGCCGGGGAGTCTTCTCTATGCCCGACAAGCTCAATCTCGACCAGCACATCTCACGCGGCTTCAATGAAGACCTCGAGGCGATTCGGACCCATTGCCTGAATATGGGCGGCCTGGTCGAGCGCCAGCTCGAAGACGCAATCCGGGCCATGATCGACGGCGACAGCGAGCTCGCCGAAGAGGTCCTGGCACGTGAGAAGCAGGTCAACCGCATGGAAGTGGCGATCGACGAGGAATGCGCGTCGGTGGTGGCGCGTCGCCAGCCGGCGGCCTCGGACCTGCGCCTGGTGCTGGTGGTCAGCAAGGCCGTGCGCGACCTCGAACGGGTAGGCGACGAGTCGAAAAAGATCGCCAAGATGTCGATCAAGCTGATCGACGAGGGCGAGGCGCCGCGCGGTTACTACGAGATCCGCCACATCGGCGAGACGGCCCGCGACATGGTGCACGACGCACTGAATTCCTTCGCGCGTTTCGACACCGAGCTGGCGCTGGCGGTCTGCCAGCGCGACAAGGAGCTCGACCGCGACTACAAGACCGCGGTACGCGAGCTGATCACCTACATGATGGAGGACCCGCGCAGCATTTCACGGGTCATGAACATCATGTGGACCCTGCGAGCGCTGGAGCGCATCGGCGACCATTCCCGCAACATCGCCGAGTACGTGTTCTACCTGGTCAAGGGCAAGGACTATAGGCACGTGGGGCTCGAGAAGCTCGCCGAGGCCGCCGGTACCGGCGAATTGTCGCGGACGATGGTTACCGCGCAGCCGGCGATCGAAGGGTCTGCGGCCGTGCAGGACGACGACGGCGTCCCGCGGTCCTGACGGAACCGCCGTTCAGCCGCGCTCGTCGATGGGTACGTAGTCGCGGCGGGTCGGCCCGGTGTAGAGCTGTCGGGGACGGCCGATGCGGTAGCTGCCGCTGATCATCTCGTGCCAGTGGGCGATCCAGCCGATCGTGCGGCCGGTGGCGAAGATCACCGTGAACATGTTGGTCGGAAAACCCAGCGCCTTGAGAATGATGCCCGAGTAGAAGTCGACGTTCGGGTACAGCTTCTTCTCGATGAAGTATTCGTCCTCCAGGGCGATCGTTTCCAGCTTGCGTGCGATCCGGAACAGCGGGTCGTCCTCGAGGCCGAGTTCGGCGAGCACCTCGTCGCAGGTCTGGCGCATCACCTTGGCGCGTGGGTCGAAGTTCTTGTACACGCGGTGGCCGAAGCCCATCAGTCGGAAGGCGTCGGTCTTGTCCTTGGCGCGCTTGATGAACTCGCCGATCCGGTCCTCGTGGCCGATTTCGAACAGCATGTTCAGTACCGCCTCGTTGGCGCCACCGTGCGCGGGGCCCCACAGGGCGGCGATGCCGGCGGCGACGCAGGCGAAGGGGTTGGCGCCCGATGAACCCGTCAGGCGAACGGCGGAGGTCGACGCGTTCTGCTCGTGATCGGCGTGCAGCAGCAGGATGCGATCCATGGCCCGGGCCAGGGTCGGGCTGATGTCGGTCGGCTCGCAGGGATTGCCGAACATCATGTGCAGCATGTTGCCGGCGTAGCTCAGGCCGTTGTCCGGGTACATGAAGGGCATGCCGATCGAGTACTTGTAACTCATCGCCGCGATGGTCGGCATCTTGGCGATCAGCCGGAACGCCGCGACCTCGCGGTGCCGCTGGTCGGTGATGTCGAGCGAGTCGTGGTAGAAGGCGGACAAGGCGCCGACGACGCCGCACATGACCGCCATCGGGTGCGCATCGCGGCGGAAGCCGTTGAAGAAATGCCGCAACTGTTCGTGCACCATCGTGTGGTGGGTGATCGTGTACTCGAAGTGGTCCTTCTCGGCGCGGGTCGGCAGTTCGCCGTACAGGAGCATGTAGCACACTTCCAGGTAGTCGGAGTGTTCCGCCAGCTGCTCGATCGGGTAGCCGCGGTGCAGCAGCACGCCGTTCTCGCCATCGATGAAGGTGATCTTCGACTCGCAGGAAGCCGTCGACATGAAGCCCGGGTCGTACGTGAACAGCCCATTGCCGCTCAGCTTCTGGACGTCTACGACGTCGGGGCCCAGAGTTCCGGAGTGGATCGGCAACTCGAGGCGGGGACCGTCCTCACCGACCTGCAGGGTGGCGTGCTTCTCGGACATCGGGGACTCCTGTGGTTCTGGTTGCATCCGGGGACCGGGTGCGGGCGAGCGCCCTACTATAGGTTGCGCGCTTGCTTTGTCAATTCAACAGGCGGCGGTTCTTGCGCCGGCGCAAGGCGCCGCCGCTCCGTTCTTAGCGCGATTGTTTTTGGACCCGGCTGGCATATAATTCGGTCGATTTTCAAGCCGTTCGTGCTCTCCGGTCAGTATTCTGGCCGTGGCCCGTGCCTGCGGCACCATTCGTCAACGCGAGCCCCCTCGAAGTGAGCGGCTTCGCCAGCAGCTAGGGATCCGCCGTGAAACAACAGCGACCTGTCAACCTGGACATCAGCACGATCAAGCTGCCGATAACGGCCTACGCGTCGATCACCCACCGCATCACCGGGGTGATCCTGGTCGCCGGTGTGGCCGTCCTGCTCTACCTGCTGGACCTGTCCCTGTCGTCCCCCGAAGGCTTCGCCCGCGCGCAGGTCCTGCTCGACAACGAGCTGCTGCGTCTGCTGCTGTGGGCCATCCTCGCTGCGGTGATCTACCACTCGGCCGCAGGCGTACGCCACCTCGCTATGGACCTGGGTATGGGAGAGAGTCTTGAGGGCGGTACGCGCAGTGCCCGGATCGTGTTCGGCGTCACTGCTGTCCTCGTGGTGCTGGCGGGAGTATGGATATGGTAAAGCCGGTAACGAGTTTCGGACGCAGCGGTCTCGCGGACTGGCTCATCCAGCGTTTCAGCGCCGTCGTACTGCTGGCCTTCACCTTGTGCGTCACCGGCTGGCTGCTGGTCACACCCAATGTCGACTACGTCAGCTGGCAGGACTACATGGGCAGCACGGCGATGCGCATCTTCGCGCTGCTCGCCCTGCTGTCCATCGTCGCCCACGCCTCGATCGGTCTGTGGGCCGTCAGCACCGACTACCTGACGACGCGGCTGCTGGGGGCCAAGGGCACGGCACTGCGTCTGCTGTTCCAGGCCGCCTACACGCTAGTGCTGTTCGTGTATCTGGTCTGGGGCATCGAGATCCTCTGGGGGCAATGAGCGATGGCGAGAATTCGCACAATCAGTTTTGACGGCGTCATCGTCGGCGGCGGCGGCGCGGGCCTGCGTGCCGCCCTGCAACTGGCGCAGTCGGGATACAAGACCGCGGTCATCTCCAAGGTGTTTCCCACCCGCTCGCACACGGTGTCGGCCCAGGGTGGCATCACCTGCGCAATCGCCAGCGCCGATCCCGACGATCGCTGGGAATGGCACATGTACGACACCGTCAAGGGCTCCGACTACATCGGTGACCAGGACGCGATCGAGTACATGTGCTCGGTCGGTCCGGAGGCCGTGTTCGAGCTCGAGCACATGGGTCTGCCGTTCTCGCGCACCGAAAACGGTCGCATCTACCAGCGTCCCTTCGGCGGTCAGTCGAAGGACTTCGGCGCCGGCGGCCAGGCCGCGCGGACCTGTGCCGCCGCCGACCGCACCGGCCACGCTCTGCTGCATACGCTGTTCCAGAACAATATCCGTAACGAGGCCGTGTTCCTCAACGAGTGGTTCGCCGTCGACCTGGTGAAGAACCAGGACGGGGCTGTGGTCGGCGTGATCGCCATCTGCATGGAGACCGGTGAAACGGTGTACGTGCGTTCGAAGGCGACGGTGTTCGCCACCGGCGGTGCCGGCCGCATCTACGCGTCGACGACCAACGCCCACATCAATACCGGTGACGGCATCGGCATGGCCGTACGCGCCGGCCTGCCGGTCCAGGACATGGAGATGTGGCAGTTCCACCCGACCGGCATTCACGGCGCCGGCACCCTCGTCACCGAGGGCTGCCGCGGCGAGGGCGGTTACCTGATCAACAAGGACGGCGAGCGCTTCATGGAGCGTTACGCGCCCAACGCCAAGGACCTTGCCGGGCGCGACGTCGTTGCCCGGTCGATGGTCCTGGAGATCATCGAGGGCCGCGGATGCGGGCCGGAGGGCGACCACGTCTTTCTCAAGCTGGACCACCTCGGCGAGGACGTGCTGAATTCGCGCCTGCCGGGCATCTGCGAGCTGTCGAAGACCTTCGCCCACGTCGATCCGGTCTACGATCCGATTCCGGTCGTGCCGACCTGCCACTACATGATGGGTGGCCTTCCGACCAATGTGCACGGCCAGGTCATCACCCAGGACGAAAACGGCGAGGACCGCGTCGTCGAAGGCCTCTACGCCTGCGGCGAAGTCGCCTGCGTGTCCGTCCACGGTGCCAACCGCCTGGGCGGCAATTCGCTGCTCGACCTGGTGGTGTTCGGTCGGGCCGCCGGGCTGTTCATCGAGAAGGCCCTGCGTGAGGGTATCGAGGCGCGCGATCCGCGGGAAAGCGACATCGAGGCGGCAGGTGAGCGCCTGCGGCGCCTCAACGAGTCGACCGGCGGCGAGGGCGTTGCCGAGTTGCGCAAGGAACTGCAGCAGGTGATGCAGAACCACTTCGGCGTGTTCCGCAGCGGCGATTTCATGAAAGAGGGCGTCGCCAAACTGGAAGCGCTGCGCGAGCGTATCGACAATGTATACCTGCCGGACAAGTCCGACGCCTTCAATACCGCGCGCCTCGAGGCACTGGAACTGCAGAACCTCCTCGAGGTCGCCGAAGCGACGGCGATCGCCGCCGAGCGCCGCACCGAGAGTCGTGGTGCCCACGCTCGCGAGGACTTCACCGAGCGGGACGACGAGAACTGGCTGTGTCATTCCCTGTATTTCAGGGACGGCCAGCGCCTGACCAAGCGGTCGGTGAACTTCGCGCCGCAGACCATGGACGCGTTCGAGCCGAAAGCAAGAACCTACTGAGCGACGAGGAGCTGGCGATGCTACGCGTTTCCCTGTACCGCTATCACCCCGAACAGGATCAGGAACCCTGGATGCAGGACCTGACCGTCGACACCGGCGGCAAGGACCTGATGGTCCTCGACGTTCTCGAAAAGCTCAAAAGCGAGGACCCGTCGATTACCTATCGTCGTTCCTGTCGGGAGGGCGTGTGTGGCTCCGACGGCATGAACATGAACGGCAAGAACGGGCTGGCCTGCATCACGCCGCTGTCGGAGATCGCCGGCGACGGTCACCTGGTGCTGCGGCCCCTGCCGGGGCTGCCGGTGATTCGCGACCTCGTCGTCGACCTGAGCCTGTTCTACGAGCAGTACGAACGCATCAAGCCGTACCTGATCAATGACGAACCGGCGCCGGCCATCGAGCGCCTGCAGTCACCCGAAGACCGCGCCAGGCTCGACGGCCTCTACGAATGTATTCTCTGTGCCTGCTGTTCGACCTCCTGCCCCTCGTTCTGGTGGAATCCGGACCGCTTCGTCGGGCCCGCCGGTCTGCTGCAGTCCTACCGCTTCCTCGCCGACAGCCGCGACACGGCGACCGAGGAGCGACTGGCTGACCTCGAGGACCCGTACAGCGTGTTCCGCTGTCACGGAATCCAGAACTGCGTGTCGGTCTGTCCGAAAAACCTCAACCCCACCAAGGCGATCGGCCACATCCGCAACATGCTGCTCGCCAAGGGCACCTGAAGTAATTTTTGCCCCATTCGCCGGCCCGCCGCCCACGGATCGTGGGTAGGCGGGCGTTTTTTTCGCTACACTAGGCGCCCGACACGCACCGGGGCGTCACCCGGTCGCCGTGTCCGCACTCCGGGGGCCATCGGACGATCCAATGCAACAGGGCATCATGGAACTGCTGTGGCGCAGTTCGCACATCTCCGGCGGCAATGCCGCCTACGTGGAAGAACTCTACGAAGCCTACCTGCGCGACCCCAACGAGATTCCGGAGCAGTGGCGCGACTACTTCGACCGCCTGCCCAAGGTGGACGGCATCAAGGTCGACATCCCGCACTCGACGGTGCGCCAGCACTTCGAACTGCTCGGACGCGCCAAGCTGCGGCCGCCGGCCGCCACCGAGCCGGTCAGCACCGAGTACGAGCGCAAGCAGGTGCGCGTCGTGCAGCTGGTCAGCGCCTACCGCCAGCGTGGGCACCAGAAGGCCCGCCTCGACCCGCTCGACCTCGCCGAGCGTGAGCACGTCCCGGATCTCGAGCTGGGCTTCCACCAGCTGTCCGAGGCCGACTACGACACCGTCTTCCAGACCGGCTCGCTGTACATCGGCAAGGACGAGGCCACGCTGCGCGAGATCCACGAGGCGCTCGAGCAGACCTACTGCCGCAGCGTCGGCGCCGAGTTCATGCACATCGTTTCCACCGAGGAGCGGCAGTGGATCGAGCAGCGCATGGACGGCGTGCGCTCGGCGCCGCGCTTCGACGTGGACGCCAAGCGGCGTCTGTTCGAACGCCTGACCGCTGCGGAGGGCCTCGAGCAGTATCTCGCGTCCCGCTATCCGGGCGCCAAGCGCTTCGGGCTGGAGGGTGGCGAGAGCCTGATCCCGATGATGGATGAACTGATGCAGCGCTGCGGCGGTTACGGCGCCAAGGAAGTCGTCGTCGGCATGGCGCACCGCGGTCGCCTCGCGGTACTGGTCAACATATTCGGCAAGAACCCGCGTGGCCTGTTCGACGAGTTCGAGGGCAAGGCCATCTACCAGGGTTCCGGCGACGTCAAGTACCACCAGGGCTTTTCGTCGAACCTGATGACGCCGGGCGGCGAGATGCACATAGCCATGGCCTTCAATCCGTCGCACCTCGAGATCGTCTCGCCGGTCGTCGTCGGATCGGTGCGGGCCCGCCAGGACCGGCGCCAGGACCTGACCCGCGAACAGGTGGTGCCCATCATCTGCCACGGCGACGCGGCCTTCGCCGGACAGGGCGTGGTTATGGAGACCTTCCAGATGTCGCAGACCCGCGGCTTCACCACCGGCGGGAC
>CAZOUC010000095.1:0-8121 GCA_964582825.1 uncultured Enterobacteriaceae bacterium
GGCAAAGGCCGACTCGATGCTGTCCGGATCGGTGACGTCCATCGGCTGGACCTGCGCATCGCCACCCGCCGCGCGTATGTCGTCTGCCGTGGCCTGCAGCTTGTCGACGCGGCGGGCACAGAGCACGACCCGCGCACCGGCCTCGGCCAGAACCCGGGCGAAGTGCTGGCCGAGGCCGCTGCCGCCGCCGGTGATCAGGGCGGTACGCTGACTGAGGTCGAAATCGGGCATGGCGCTCTCCAGACGGATATTGGCGTGATGCTCAGGTACGCTTCGCGGCGGCCTGCTTTTCGGCGATGCCTTGCTTGATTTCCGCAATGACCCGCGCCACCACGGCCTCTTCCTGTGCCCGTAGCCAGTAGTCCGCCAGCGGCGGATGCGTGCTCAAGGGCTGCTGCCGATCGAAATACGGCAGGTAGGTATCGACGAACAGCAGCACCGGCACCAGCGCACAGTCCGCGAAGCCGAGTTGCGGCCCGTGCGCGAAATCGCCGTTGCCGAAGTACCCGGCGAGCGCCGCCAGCCCCTTGTCGATCTCGTCGAGGACGGTCGCCACCACCTGCTCGTCGCGGTGCCTGCGTGACAGGTGGCCGAACAGCGGCAGCAGCGGCTGCAGCACGTACAGGTCCGTGACCCGGGCGAGCAGACGCGCCCGGGCACGCGCGGCCGCGCCGGACGGCAGCATCGGCGGCTCCGGACAGCGCTCCTCGAGGTACTCGCAGATGGTCTCCGATTCGGGCAGGCACAGTTCACCGTCGAGCAGCACCGGGACCTTGCCCAGGGGATTGGCGCTGCGAACGCCGTCCTTATCGACCTGGTCGGGGTATTCGACCAGTTCCACGGGCAGCGACTTGGCGTAAATCTGCAGGCGGCAGCGCGCCGCGTAGGGGGACAGTCTGGCTGTGTAGAGTTTCATGGCATGGGCCTCCAGGGAAGTTCAGCGATTATTCGGGGACGTACCAGATCGGCGAGGCCCAGGCCCGTTCGCGCTGCCAGCGGTCGGCGCCCTCGATGTCCTCGCAGTTTTCCGCCTCGCGGCAGGCGTAAGCAGACCAGCGCGGCGTGGCGCGCTCGAACACGCGCGCGTACCAGAAAGCCGGAGCCGCGACGTCGAACTCCGGGTCGCGCCAGGACACGCACAACTCGCGTCGACCCGCGGGCTCGTCGAACAGAGTGACGAGCTGTTCCGACGCCACGCCGTCGCGGACGCTGCCTTTGACCAGCTCGACCCGGACCAGCGGCGCCTCGTCCATCAGCGCCTGCACGACGAATCGCGGCGCCCGGGCGACGGGACCGAAGCTGCCTCCCATGGTCGCGTCGACCACGGCATCGGCCGGCTCCGAGGCACAGACGTCGGCATCGGCGGCGCTCACCGCCGTGAAACGCAGACGGATGCGCGGGCCGCTGGTTGCATACACCTCGCGCCGCCTGAGTGCGGCGAACAGGCTGCTGCGGGTGTTCTCCTCGGCCCAGACACCGAGCAGTCCTCCGGGGCTGTAGTCGAGACGCAGCAGACTCGCCGCGGCGCCGCCTCCGAATGCCCAGGCATCGCCGAACCATTGCTCCTCGTCAACCAGACCCGGCGTCCCCGTGTGCGTATCGGTCGAGCCGATGAAACCGAGCTGCAGCGGGTTGCCCCTGCCCTGCTCCGCTTCGCGCAGGCCACGCAGCAGCACCGGCCGCGCGTAGGCCCGGCGCAACTTTCGCCACTCGGACTCGGGCAGCGTTCCGGCATCGTATGCAGCCTGCAGGCGACGCGGCAGGACGATCTCGTAGCCGCAGTCGGGGTCGTCAGCCCGGTGCAGTGGCGGCAGACACTCGCTCGTGCCCTTGCTCTGGTGAATCTCGAACACCCGCTCGAGACGCGCGCGCAGCCGGCGCTGCCGCTCGTTTTCCGCGACCACGTCGAAGCCGCCACCCTCGGCGAGGTTGCTGTTGTGCGGGATCGCGAGTACGTCGCAACCGGGCTGCTGCAGGCACTGCGCATCGAGTGCTTCCCAGAAGGCATCGAGTGTCGGGTAGCTCAGGTAGTCGATCGCCTGGAACGGCACGGTGTCGCTGGCGTAGATCAGGTTGCGGTGCCAGTGCCGGCCACCGGGCGTGGCGGACCACTCGTTGCCGATGAAAGCGGTGAATTCGCAGGCCTCGTTGGCGGCGTTGGCCTGCTCCTGCACCCGCCGCCACAAACCGCGGGCGAGCTCCGGACAGTCGACGTCATCGACATCGCACACCCGCGCTCGAGCCGGGACCTCACCGCCGATCAGCGGCAGCAGGAAATTCCGGAACACCAGCAGCGCGCTGCCCGTGTCACGGCCGCTGCGCAGCCCCTGGCAATACTCGTCGTCGCGCGGCGCGTCACCGGCACACAGGTTCATGACGTCGAAGGTCTCGGCGTGATCGGTGACAGCCGCGAAGTCCAATGGCCGACGCAGCCGCACCCGGCGCCCGCCGGCGACGGTCACTTCCGCGCCGCGCGCGAAGGCGTACGCATCACGCGGCTCGAGCCGTGTGCCGAAGGCGTAGGCATCCAGGGAATAGGATGTGTGCACGTGGAGGTCGCCCCAGTACAGGTTGCGGCGCTCCGGGTCATAGTCGGGACAGCGGCCGCTGCCGTCGCCCGCGGCGAACGCCGACAGAGCCATCGCCGCCAGCAGAGCGGCCACTGTCGCCCGCCCGGACCCCGGGAACCTGCTCGACACCTAGTGACCGTCCGCCAGGTGGCGTGGGTTGTCGATCGCCAGCTTGCTCTCAACGAGCGGCTTGAGGTCCGCCAGCAGGTCCGGCAGACGGTCGTCGAAGCGGCCGTCACGAATCTGCGCGCACAAGGCCGCATTGAGGGCCAGCGGGTCCTCCTCGTCGACGTCCAGCCAGTGCCGGCACAAGCGGCTCTCGTCCGCCGTCAGCGCCGCGCCCTGCCGCAGCTCACGGGACACGATGCGCAGTACGTTACGCGCGATGCGCTGCTTGAACGCCAGGTTGGGCTGCGGCGTCGCGCCGGCCAGTTCGCCATCGAGGAACTCGCTGACCGAATCGACGAGCTCGGCCGCGGTGGGGCGATTAATCGGCATCGGCATCCTCCAGCAGCAACAGCAGGTCGTATTCCGTTTCCGACACCCGGCGCCCGATCGCCGCCTTCTCCAGTGAGCGCTCTTCTCCGCGCAGGTGCCCGCCGGCCATGTGCATGCACATGATGCCCCACTTCAGGGTGCCGAAAATCTCCCAGAACCGCACGCGTCGCGGATCGACCGGACGACGCGAGGCCTGCTCATAGGCCGCGAACAGTTCGTCGCGCTGACCGAATCCGCCGACCGGTCGTTCGCGCGCACCGAACCGCCAGGAGTTCACGCACAGCCAGCCGAGATCCTCGAGCGGGTCGCCGCGGTGGGCGAGCTCCCAGTCCAGCACCGCGGTGATGCCGGAATCCGGATCGACGAGGAAATTTCCCAGGCGGAAGTCGCCGTGCACCAGGGCCGGTCGTGGCGTCGGTCCGCAGCGCTGGCCGAGCCAGCGCATGGCCAGTTCGAATACCGGCAGGGGCTGACCGAGATCGGCATATACCTCGCGGAACAGCCGCAGCTGGGTGGCCGCGTCGAGCAGCGGCAGGTCCACGTCCTCGACGGCGTGAATTGCGGCGGCGATCTCACCGCACTGGTGCGTCATGCGCGATCGCGCCGTTGCGAAGGCCGGATCGCGCAGGATCTTCCGGGGGATCGACTCCCCGGGCAGGTGCGCCATCGCGTAGCCCTCGCCGAGGCCGTCCTGCTCGTCGAGTACGAAAGCGACCTCGGCCACGGGCACCCCCGCGGCGGCAGCGGCCTGCTGCACGCGGGCCTCGGTAGTCTTGTCGAGCGCGGCGGACAGACGGCCCGCCGCCGAGGACCGCCGCAGGATCAGCTGCCGTTGATCGCCTGCGATGTCGAGATCGAGGCGCCAGGTGCTGGAATTGGCGCCGCCCGTCAGGGGGTGGGCTTCGAGGACCCGGCAGCCCGCGCCGAGGTGCCTCGCGACAGCCGCGGCGACGCGCGCCAGCAACTCGCCTTCACTCATGCGCCGGCGCCGGACCGCCCCATCAGCTCGGCATCGCGTTCGCCGAAATCCCAGCCGGGCCCGTCGTCACGATAGGTCTTGAGCAAACGTCTCGCCACCGACTGCACGTGCACCTCGTCGGGGCCATCGTAGATCCGCGCCTCGCGGGCGTGGCGGTACATGCGGCTGAGCGGCGTATCGTCGGTCAGTCCTCGGGCGCCGAACACCTGCACCGCCCGGTCGATGACGTTGTGCAGCATGCGGGCGCCGACGACCTTGATCAGACCGATCTCGACGCGGGCGTCGTCACCGCTGTCGATGCGCCGCGCGGTATCGACCGTGAACAGTCGGCAGGCCTGGATCTCGGCGGCGCTTTCGAACACGTGCTGCTGCATCAGCTGCTTGTCGGCCAGCGGACTGCCGAAGGCGACCCGCTCATGCAGGCGGCGGCACATCAGGTCGAAGGCCCGCTGCGCCTGGCCGAGCCAGCGCATGCAGTGGAAGATGCGGCCGGGACCGAGCCTCCGCTGCCCGATCACGAATCCATGCCCGCGCGGGCCGAGCAGGTGATCTTCGGGTACCCGCACGTTGTCGTACTCGACTTCCCAGTGCCCGCCGTTGGTGCCCAGCACCGGCGTCTCGCGAATGATGTTGTAGCCGGCGGTATTGGTCGGCACGATGATCATGCTGTAGGCGTGGTGGCGCGGCGCGTCCGGCTCCGTGCGACACATGACCGTGGTGTAGGCGGCCTCGTCAGCACCGGTGGTGAACCACTTGCGGCCGTTGATGACCCAGTGCCCGTCCTGCAGCACTGCCGTCGTCTCGAGCTGCGTCGGATCCGAACTGGCAACGTCCGGTTCGGTCATGCCGATGCTCGGCAGGATGTCTCCGGCGACCAGCGGCTGCAGGTATTCCGCTCGCCAGCGGGGGGACGCGAACTCATTGAGCATGATCGAGTCCTGCAGCGACAGGGTGCCGAATACCTTCCAACCATGCTCCGAGCGACCAATGACCTCGTTGACGTACACGTAGTCCATGAACGGCATGCCCTGGCCGCCGATCTCTTTCGGGTGGCCGAGCGCCCACAGGCCGGCCTCCTTGGCCTCGTCCATCAGGCGCGACAGGGTCATGTTGGCGCTGGTGCGGTCCGGGCCGTGCAGGATGTGCTCGACCGGGTAGATGCGCTCCTCCACGAACTGCTTCACGCGCGCGCGAACACAGAGCCAGTCCGGCGTCCCGACCTGCCCCGGACCTTGCGTTGGATCGTTCATGCTTTGCGTACTCCCGGACCGGCGCCGTGAATCATTCGAATTATCCGGCAGGCCTGGCACGATTGTAAACATGGTTGACAATATGCATGCGGTCGAGGAAGCTCCGGAGAGGTATTTGACGGGCTCCGGATGCAGGTGAGACATGCCCGACGCTTCGCGCGGTCGCCCCAGGCGCGGCGACTCGACATCAGCCCTCGTCGATCCGGCGGATCTGCCCCCACCGCCGTCACGAACCAACCTCGACCAGCTGATCCTGCGTGCGTTCTACTGGGTCGACGAAGGCCTGCAGCGCAACCTGCGCCAGCGTGGCGGTCCCGCGGTGACCCACGCCCAGTCCATGATCATCCTGACCATCGGCGAGGGCATCAGCCGGCCTTCGGCGATCGCGGACCGCCTCGGTGTCAGCCGCCAGGCTGTGCACCAGGGCCTTCAGCAGCTCGTGCAGATCGGCATTATCGAATTGATCCCCGATCCCAACGACGGGCGCGCCAAGATCGCCGTGCTCAGCAGCACCGGCGAACCGATCTTCTCCAAGGGCCGCAGCATCCTGCGCGAACTCGAGCAGGAACTCGGCCGACGGATCGGCAGCCGCGCGCTCAAGCAGTTGCGAAACGCACTGGAACTCGACTGGGGCGAACCGGCCGACCTCGGTGCGCCGAAACCGCGTCGCCCGGGCCGTGCCCGGAGTCGTCAGTGACCCGCGGACGCCCGCTGCCATGATGCGATTGTGCGCGACCGATTCCCTGTTCGTGTTCGCCGACAGCGTCGACGCGCCGATGAACATGGGCTCGGTACAGATCCTGGCGCCGACACCAGCACAACGGCGCCAGCTCTACGAGCGCCTGCGACAGTTCCTGATCGAGCGCATTCCGTACCTGCCGCGGAACAGCCAGCGCCTGGTGGTGGACCCGCTTGGCCTGCCGAGCTGGGTCGACTGCGAGCAACCGGATCCCGACTTCCATATCCGCCGCACGCGCGTCCGCGACAGCGGCGCAAAGACCCTGTTCCGCAAGATCGGCCGCCTGCAGCACCAGCCGTTCGATCGCTCGCGGCCCCTGTTCATGTTCTACCTGGTAGAGGGCCTGGCCGAGGGCCGCTGTGCCCTGGTACAGAAGTATCACCACGCCCTGGCGGACGGCCGCACCGCGGTGCGTCTGCTCGACCTGTTCAGCGACGAAGGCAGCGACCGGCTGCCATCGCCCGATGCCCTCGAAGCGGGGCCGCCGGCGTCGCGTTCGCCCCTGCTGCGCCTGGCTGGCGGGTACGCCGATGAAGTCAAGCGCAGCCTGCGCTCCCTTCCCGGGCTTGCCGGCATGGCGAGCCGACTCACCGATTCCGCCACGCGCCGGCGGGTCGCCGCGCTGCAGGAACGGCCCCGCACGGTGTTCAACCAGCCCCTGTCACAGCGCCGCGCGTTTGCGTTTCGGGACTGGTCACTGGACGACATGAACCGGACCCGGCGCCGGCTCGAACTGACCTTCAACGAGATCGGCCTGGTGCTGCTCGGCGGGGCGCTGCGTCGCTACCTCGACGAAATCGACGAGTTGCCCGATGCGTCGCTGGTGTGCAACGTACCGGTGGCCCTGGACACGGGTGGCGACGACGCCGGCAATGCGGTGCTGGCGATGTGGGTGCCGATCGGCACGCACATCGAGGACGCGCGCGAGCGCGCCGGCTTCGTCCGGGAGCAGTCCGCCGCCAGCAAGGCCTGGCTGCAGGACATGCTCGCGGGGGCGCAATGGGGACCGGGCATCCGCCTGCCGGCCCTGGCGATGCGCCTGCTCGGCCTGCAGCTCGGCTGGCCCTGGCTGGTCGAGCGGATGCCGCCGCCCGGCAACGTGGCCCTGTCGAACGTGCCTGCCCCGGCCCGGCCGCTGCACGTCGCCGGCGTCGAGATCACCGGGCTTTACGGGCTGCCGATGATCCTGCACGGACAGGGCGTCAGCGTGACCCTGTCGAGCTACGCCGGCAAGGTGGTCACCGGCCTGCTGTGCTGCGAACGCGCGCTGCCGGAACCCGAGCGGGTCCTCGATTACATGGCGGACGAACTGCAGGCCCTGCGGCCCGGACGGCGCGGCAGCCGCCGCCCGCCCCAGCGCACTGACGGAGTAAAGCGATGAGCACCGAAGCGATCGATACCCTGGCCGACCTGCCTGGTGTTCATGCCCGCGCTCGATCCGACGCCAGCGCGGTCGTGTATGGCGACACGCGCCTGAGTTTTGCCGAACTGGACCGGCGCAGCCGCCTGGTGGCGGCCGGCCTGCGCGCCGAAGGCCTGCAGACCGCGAACCGCGTGGCGATCCTCAGTCGCAACAACGAGCTGTTCTTCGAGATCCTGTTCGGCGCCGCGCAGGCGCGCGCCGTGCTGGTCACGGTCAACTTCCGCCTGACTGCCCCGGAGATCGAGTTCATCCTCGCCGACTCGGACACCGAGGTGCTGTTCGCCGAGCGGGACTTCGCCGCCGAGCTGGACCGGCTCGGTGGCCGGTTGCCGCAGCTGAGACGGGTGGTCTGGCTGGACGACCCGGGCGAAGCCGGCCTGACGGCCTGGCGCGAACGGGCCGCGGCGGCGACATGCGATCACGCCTGCCGCCCCGACGACATCGCCGTCCAGATGTATACCAGCGGGACGACCGGCAAGCCCAAGGGCGTGGAGCTGTCGCATCGGGCGATGGTGGCCGCGGCCCGGGCCGGACTCGGCGTGTGGCCGTTCCTGAACCGGGACGGCGCCGCGGTGCTGGGCATCATGCCCCTGTTCCATATCGCCGCCGCCAACCTGTGCATCGCCGCTCTGTTCGCCGGCGCCCGTGCCGAGATCACCCGC
>CAZOUC010000096.1:0-8077 GCA_964582825.1 uncultured Enterobacteriaceae bacterium
TGCCGTCGGCGCCCGGTGGCGTGGCCCAGGTGCGCGACAGCGCCGCCCGTCTGACCCGCTTCGCCAAGGCCAGCAACACGGTCATGCTGATCGTCGGCCACGTCACGAAGGACGGGACCCTCGCCGGCCCGAAGGTGCTCGAACACATCGTCGACTGTTCCCTGCTGCTCGAGGGCGAGGCCGACAGCCGCTTCCGGACCCTGCGCAGCCAGAAAAACCGTTTCGGTGCGGTCAACGAACTGGGTGTATTCGCGATGAGCGAGCAGGGTCTGCGCGAGGTGCGCAACCCGTCGGCGATCTTCCTCAGCCGTGGCGACGTGGTCGCTGCCGGCTCCGCCGTGATGGTGATATGGGAAGGTACCCGGCCCCTGCTCGTCGAGATTCAGGCCCTCGTCGACCAGAGCGCGCTCGGCAATCCGCGCCGCGTCGCGGTCGGGCTCGAGCAGAACCGGCTGGCGATGCTGCTCGCCGTGCTGCACCGCCATGCCGGCCTGCAGCTCGGAGACCAGGACGTCTTCGTCAACGTCGTCGGCGGCGTACGGGTGCTGGAAACGAGTGCCGACCTGGCCCTGTTGTTCGCCGCCGTGTCGAGCTTCCGCGACCGGCCCCTGCCCCGGGACATGGTCGTGTTCGGCGAAGTCGGCCTGTCCGGTGAGATCAGACCCGTCAGCAGCGGCCAGGAGCGGCTGCGCGAAGCCGTCAAGCACGGATTCACGCAGGCCATCGTGCCGGCGGGCAATGCGCCGAAGCAGCCGATCGACGGCATGAAGGTCCAGGCTGTCACGCGCCTGGCCGAGGCCCTCGACATCCTCGACGCCTGAATGCTCAACGGTGCCAGAGACGATCGAGGGGGCAATCGTCTCCGCCACCATGGGGCGGGCCGGGGAAGATTCTCAGTCGAAAATTTCCTCGAAGAAGCAGCACATGGCTTCCCAGCTGCGGCGCGCGGCCGAGGCGTTGTAGACGGTGCCGAACGCGTCGTCGTTGGCGAGCGGATTGGTGAAGGCGTGTTTCACGCGGCCGTAGGCATGCAGTTGCCAGTCGGCGCCGAGATTGTCCATCTCCTCGCCGAACGCCACCACCTGCTCCGGCGGCGCCATCGGGTCGCTCCAGCCGTGCAGGGCCAGCACCCGTGCCTGGACCCGGCCGGGTTCGATCCCGGGCGGGATCAGCAGGCCGTGAAAGGAAACGACACCGCGCAGCGCCGCGCCGCAGCGCGCGAGGTCGAGCACGCACAGGCCGCCGAAACAGTAGCCGATCGCCGCCATCAGGGACTCGTCGCAGCAGTCCTGCCGGCGCAGGGCGTCGACGCCGGCGAGGAGGCGGTCGCGCAGCAGGCCCCGGTCGTCGACCAGTGGCTGCATCAGGGCGGCGTTCTCCTCGTTGCTGCCGCCGATCACGTCCTTGCCGTACACGTCGATCGCCATGGCGCTGTAGCCCATGTCGGCGAGCGCCCGCGCCCGGTCCATGACGAACTCGTCGCGGCCGCCCCAGGCATGACAGACGACGATGCCGGGCAGCGGCGTGCCGGAATCGTCGGGTGCGGCCAGGAAGCCTTCCAGCAGCACGTCGTCGTGCCGGTACTCGATGAAAGCGGTGTGCATGACTGATCTCCACGATCCGGGGCCTCGGCGCAGTCTAGGGGCGGCCCCGGGGCGACTCAAGTGGCGGCGCTGGGTGCCGGCCGACGGCCTTGGTATCCTTGCGGGCCCGGCGCGGACGGTCCGCTCCGGGACGTCCCGCCGGATCGACGCATGCGCAAGACCAAGATCATCTGCACCATAGGGCCAGCCACCCAGTCGTACGAGATGCTCGCGAAGCTCTACGACGCCGGGATGAACGTCGTGCGCCTGAACATGTCCCACGGCGACCACGACTCGCACGCGCGCGTGATCAAGGCGATCCGTACCCTGAACCGCAAGGTCAAGTACACCGTGCCGGTGCTGCTCGATACGCAGGGGCCCGAGATCCGCACCGGTCAGCTGGCGCAGGACCTCAACCTGCATACCGGACAGGAGATCAGCATCGTCGTGCGCGGCGCCGGCGACGTCGAGGAGAGCTCCATCCATATCGATTACGAGGACCTGATCAACCAGGTCCACGTCGGCGACCGGATCACCGTCGACAGCGGCCTGATCAACCTCGAGGTGCTCAGCAAGCAGGAGCGGCGGATGCGCTGCCGGGTCATCGACGGCGGCTCGCTCGGTGGCAAGCGGCACGTCAACCTGCCCGGCATTCGCGTCAACCTGCCGGCGATCACCGACAAGGACCGGCTCGACATCCAGTTCGGGGTCGAGCAGGAGGTGGATTACATCGCGCTGAGTTTCGTCCGCTCGGCGGCGGACGTCCGGGAGCTGCGCGGCCTGCTCGGCGACAAGGCCGGCAAGATCAAGGTCATCGCCAAGATCGAGGACCAGGAGGGCGTCCGCAACGCCGAAGAGATCGTGCGCGAGGCCGACGGCGTCATGGTGGCGCGGGGCGATCTCGGCGTCGAGGTGAACTTCTACGAGTTGCCGAACATCCAGCGGCGGCTGGTGCGCCTGTGCGCGGAGTACGGACGGCGGGTGATCGTCGCCACGCACCTGCTCGAGTCGATGATCGCCAACCCGGTGCCGACGCGTGCCGAGGTCACGGACGTCGCCAACGCCGTGTACGAGGAGGCGGACGCGGTCATGCTGTCGGGAGAGACCACGGTGGGTCGTTACCCGGTCAAGTGCGTCGAGTATCTGGACCGGATCTGCCGGGCCACGGAGCACCAGCGCGGCCTGCGCTTCACCGACGGCCTGATGGCCGATGATCACAAGCAGGACCTCGCGGCGAGCGCCGTTCACCTCGCCGAGGCGATCGCGGCACGCGGCATCGTGGTCATCACGCGACGCGGCCGGATGGCAAACTACGTCACCAACTGTCATCCTTTCATGTCGACCGTGTACGCTTTCACCAACGACAGTCGTACGCGCCGGCAACTGGCCCTGAATCGAAACGTGTGGGCGCACCGCAGCAACTTCAGCAGCGACCCGGAAAAGACCCTGGCGCTGGCGTTCCAGATTCTGCTCGAGCGGGAAGGGTTCTCGGCGGACGACAAGGTCGTGGTCATCTCCGACATACTCGAGGGCGCCGGTGTCGAGGCCATCCAGGTGCGGGAGGTCGGGGCCGTTCACCTGCGCGAGACGGAAGACTGAACCATGGAACACAGCGGTATCCGCGTCGAAGTGGCGACTCGCTATCTCCCCGAGCACTCCGAGCCGGAGGAGGATCGCTTCGCGTTCGCCTACGAGGTCACCATCCGCAATGAGGGCCGGGTTCCGGCCCGCCTGCTGTCGCGGTACTGGCTGATCACCGACGGCGATGGCGACCAGCAGGAAGTGGAGGGCGCCGGCGTCGTCGGCCAGCAGCCGCGGATCATGCCCGGGTCGTCCTACCAGTACACCAGCGGGGCGATCCTCGACACGCCGGTCGGCACCATGGAGGGTCACTATCGCATGGAGCGCGAGGACGGCATCCACTTCGAGGTGCCGATTCCGTGCTTCCGCCTTGCCGTGCCCGTGTCGCTGAACTGATCCGATGGCCCAGGCCGACGCCCTCGACGAAATCCACGCTTTTCTGCCCTGCCCCACGCCGCAGGCCTGGATCGAGCAGGCCTGCGTCGAACAGGAACTGCTGCTGATCGACCACGCAAACTGCGAGAAGAAGGCGGCCGGTACGGCGCTGGCGCTGTTGTACCGCTACCAGGACGACTTCGAGCTGCTCAACCGCCTGTCGCGCCTCGCCCGCGAGGAACTGCGCCACTTCGAGCAGGTGGTGGCCTTGCTGAAGGCGCGCGGGATCGACTACCGGCCGCTCGGCGCGTCGCGCTACGCGGCGGGGCTGAGGCGCCTCGTCCGCCGGCAGGAGCCAGGCCGCCTGGTCGATACCCTGGTCGTCGGAGCCTTCATCGAGGCGCGCTCCTGCGAACGTTTTGCCGCCCTTGCGCCGCGTCTGGACGCTGAACTGGCGCGCTTCTACACCTCCCTGCTGCGTTCCGAGGCGCGTCATTTCCGGGACTACCTGCGCCTGGCGCAGCGCGTCGATCCCGGGCAGGACGTCGACGCGCGGGTGCGCGCCGTGCGCGCCGCGGAGCGGGAGCTGATCGAGAGTCCGGACCCGGAATTCCGCTTCCACAGCGGCCTGCCGGCCTGACGCTTCCGATCATTGGTTCAGCGGGTGAGCGGCTTGTAGCGGATGCGCTGCGGCCGCGCCGCGTCCTCGCCGAGACGCTGCTTCTTGTCCGCCTCGTATTCCTGGTAATTGCCGGCGAAAAAGGTCCACTGCGAGTCGCCCTCGGCGGCGAGGATGTGCGTCGCGATGCGATCCAGGAACCAGCGGTCGTGGCTGACGACCATGACGCAGCCGGCGAATTCGAGCAGGGCCTCTTCGAGCGCGCGCAGGGTCTCGACGTCGAGATCGTTGGACGGTTCGTCCAGCAGCAGCACGTTGGCGCCCTGGATCAGGGTCTTCGCCAGGTGGAGGCGGCCGCGTTCGCCGCCGGACAGCTGGCCCACCCGCTTCTGCTGGTCCGGGCCCTTGAAGTTGAAGCGGCCGACGTAGGCCCGGCTGGGAATCTGGAACTTGCCGACCGTCAGGATGTCGGCGCCGCCCGAGACCGCCTCGAACACGGTCTTGTCGTTTTCCAGGCCTTCACGACTCTGGTCGACCGAGGCGATCTGCGCGGTCGGGCCGATCACGACGTCGCCCGAATCCGGCTGCTCCTTGCCGGTGATCATCCGGAACAGGGTCGACTTGCCGGCCCCGTTGGGGCCGATGATGCCGACGATAGCGCCGGGCGGCACGCTGAAACTGAGTCCGTCGATCAACAGGCGATCGCCGAACCCCTTGGACACGTCGTGGAACTCGATGACCTTGTCGCCGAGTCGTTCACCGGGCGGAATGAAGATCTCCTGCGTCTCGTTGCGCTTCTGGTATTCGGCGCTGACGAGTTCCTGGTAGCGGTTCAGGCGCGCCTTGCTCTTCGCCTGGCGTCCTTTCGGGTTGGCGCGTACCCACTCCAGCTCCTGCTTCATCGCCTTGACGCGGGCGGCCTCGGCACGCTCTTCCTGTTCCAGACGTTGCTCTTTCTGTTCCAGCCAGGACGAGTAGTTGCCTTTCCAGGGAATGCCGTGGCCGCGGTCGAGCTCGAGAATCCATTCGGCGGCGTTGTCGAGGAAGTAGCGGTCGTGCGTGATCGCGACCACCGTGCCCGGGAAGCGCACCAGGAACTGCTCGAGCCACTCGACGGACTCCGCGTCGAGGTGGTTGGTCGGCTCGTCGAGCAGCAGCATGTCGGGCTTGGACAGCAGCAGTTTGCACAGGGCGACGCGGCGCTTCTCGCCGCCTGAGAGGTGCTCGATGAGCGCGTCCCAGTCTGGCAGGCGCAGCGCGTCGGCGGCGATCTCCATCTGCGTTTCCGCGTCGGTTCCGGCCGCGGCGATGATCGCCTCGAGGCGGCCCTGCTCCTCGGCGAGCTGGTCGAAGTCCGCGTCCGGCTCGGCATACGCGGCATAGATCTCTTCGAGGCGCTGCTGCGCCGCGACGACCTCGCCGAGCCCGGCCTCGACTTCCTCGCGCACGGTTTTCGCCGGGTCCAGTTCCGGCTCCTGCGGCAGGTAACCGATGCTGATGCCGGCCTGCGGCCTGGCCTCGCCGAGAATCTCCGAGTCGAGTCCGGCCATGATGCGCAGCAGGGTCGACTTGCCCGAGCCGTTCAGGCCGAGAACGCCGATCTTCGCACCGGGCAGGAACGACAGCGAAATGTCCTTGAGGATTTCCCGCTTGGGCGGCACGACCTTGCCGACCCGGTTCATGGTGTAGACGTATTGCGCCATGTGCCGAGCAGTCCTGTGGTAGCGAGGTCGCGACGTTAGCGCACTGGTCTGGCGGCGGTCAATTCGTACTACAATGCTCGGGTATTGTGGGCACGCCCACCCGATAACAGCAATCCACGCGGCCGCCGCTGCCGCGCCAGTGAGGGTAGAACGAATGGCCTACACGCTGCCCCTGGAGCAGCTGGCCCGCAATGTGGCCGAGCACCCCGAGAAACCGTACCTGCACCAGCCGCGTGAGCGCCACTGGCACACGCTGACCTGGGGCGAGGTGGACGAGCAGGCGCGCCGTATCGCGACGGCGCTGAAGTCCCACGGCCTCGAGAAGGGCGACCGCGTCGCCATCCTGGCCAAGAACAGCGCCGAGTGGTTCATTGCCGATTTCGCCATCATGATGGCGGGCATGGTCAGCGTGCCGATCTACGCGACCGCCGGCGCCGACACGATCCGCTACGTGCTCGAGCACAGCGGGGCGAAGGCGATCTTCATCGGCAAGCTGGACGACACGGCGGCAGCGGAGCAGGCCATCGACGGCGACCTGCTGTCGGTCTCCTTTCCCTACCCGACGGTCTCCTGCCGGCACGGCTGGCAGGACTGGCTCGGGCAGCACGAGCCGCTGCACGAGATCAGCGCGCCGCAGGCCAGCGACGTCGTCAGCATCGTCTACACCTCCGGCAGCACCGGACGCCCGAAGGGTGTCGTGCTCAGCTACCTCAACGTGACCTCGTCCAGCTACCACGCCGCCGAACTGCTGGGCGGACAGGAAGACCGGATCGTGTCCTACCTGCCGCTGGCGCACATCACCGAGCGCTGCTGCGTCGAGCTGCCCAGCCTGTACGGCAGGGGGCAGGTGTACTTCACCGAGAGTCTGGCGACGTTCATCGACGACGTGCGTCACGCGCGCCCGACCGTGTTCATATCGGTGCCGCGCCTGTGGACCAAGTTCCAGTCGCAGATCCTGGCCAAGATGCCGCACAAGCGTCTCGAGCTGATGCTGAAGCTGCCGATCCTCAGCGGGGTGGTGAAGGGGAAGATCAAGGACGGGCTCGGCCTCGACCAGGCGCGCCTGTTCGGGTCCGGTTCGGCGCCGATTTCCCCGGGGATCCTCGAGTGGTTCGCGCGCCTGGACATCAACATCTCCGAAGGCTGGGGCATGACCGAGACCTGCGGCCTGTCCTGCGGCAACAATCCGTTCGAACGGTCTCGCCTGGGCACCATCGGTGCGCCGCAGGACTGCGTCGAGATGAAACTGTCGGACGAGGGCGAGATCCTGATCCGCGGTGATGCCGTGTTCAGCGAGTACTACCGCAATCCGGAAGCCACGGCCGAGAGCTTCGTCGACGGCTGGTTCCGCACCGGGGACCGGGGCCGCCAGCGCGACGACGGCTCCTGGGAAATCATCGGTCGCGTCAAGGAGCAGTTCAAGACCGGCAAGGGCAAGTACGTTGCGCCGGTGCCGATCGAGAGCCGCCTGGCCCGCAACCCGGACATCGAGCAGGTCTGCGTGCTCGGCAGCGGCCGCAAGCAGCCGCTCGCTATCGTGGTGCTCGGCGAACAGTGCCGGGGCCGGGAACAGGAGGCTGCCGCGGGTCTGCGCGCAACGCTGGAGGAGGTCAACGGCGAACTCGAGTCCCACGAGCGCATCGATCACATCATCGTGTCGCACACGCCCTGGAGCATCGAGAACGATCTGCTGACACCGACCCTGAAGATCAAGCGCAACAAGCTCGAGGAACGCTACGGCCGCTACCTGACCGAGGTCCTGCCCCAGCCGGTGCATTTCGAGCAGGCCTGAGCCGCTGCGCCGGGCCGCAGGCCCCCGGGGTTCCGCCGCCGACCGTTCAGAAGCGCGCCGGCACGTCCTCGAGCTGGAGTTCCGGCTGTCTGGCCTGCAGCGCAGCGAGACGCTGGCGGTGCCGATCGAGGTTCACGAACAGCACCAGGCCGGCGCCGACCAGCGATACGACCGCCATCACCAGGCACTCCTGGCCGAGTTGCAGGTGTTCCGACAGCCCGCCGTAGGTCTGCGCCCCGATCGAGCGCGACAGGTTCGACCAGGCCATGAGAACGGCGAACTGCGTCGCGGCGATGCGCGGCCAGCAAATCGCCATCGACAGCGCGATCATCGCGACGAACACGACCTGGATCATCATGTTGGCGGCGAACAGGCCGACCACCCAGATCGGGTATTCGGACCACAGCGGCGACGACAGCCACAG
>CAZOUC010000097.1:0-5743 GCA_964582825.1 uncultured Enterobacteriaceae bacterium
GATCGTCCGCCAGCCGCTGGAGCTGGTCGACATGGCGGGTCAGTTCGACGTGTTCGCCACCGTGGCCGGTGGCGGCAGCTTCGGCCAGGCCGGGGCGATCCGTCACGGCATCACCCGGGCGCTGATGGACTACGACGAAGCGTTGCGTCCGAACCTGCGCCGCCAGGGCTTCGTGACGCGCGACGCCCGGGAAGTGGAGCGTAAGAAGGTCGGCCTGCGCAAAGCCCGCAAGCGGCCACAGTACTCCAAGCGCTGATCGCGCAGCCGCTGCGAAAGCCCGCCGGTTCATGCGACCCGCGGGCTTTTTTGTGGGCGAGGGCACGATGTCGGCGGCAGGCCTGGCGGGCCAGTCGGGCCGGCCGATGAACCTGCTGCGAAGTCATTCCGTATAATTGCTGTAAGTCATTGAAACGAGCCCTGAAACGCCGTGTTTTGTTGTCAGTTTCGGGTAAATTCATTACCATGCGCAGCTTCGTGAGCGCCGCTCCAGGCGTCCACGGTCGAACGATTGAGAGGAATCCCTGGTGACCGAACAGACCGTCAATGCGGGACGGCGGCGGTTTCTGACCGCGGCCACGTCAGCCGTGGGTGCAGTGGGCGTCGTCGGCGTCGCGGTACCCTTCCTTGCCTCCTGGAAGCCGAGCGCCAAGGCCAAGGCCGCCGGCGCTCCGGTCAGCTGGGACATCAGTTCGCTCGAGCCCGGCGCGATGGTGACCGTCGAGTGGCGTGGCCAGCCGGTGTACGTGCTGCGTCGCACCGAGCAGGCTCTCGCGTCGCTCGAGAAGGTTGCCGACGAGCTTCGGGACCCGGATTCGACCGAGTCCGACCAACCGGAATACGTCGATCCGCAGCACCGTGCGATCCGTCCGGAGATCCTGGTCATGGTCGGGCTGTGCACGCACCTGGGCTGCGCGCCGAAATTCCGTCCGGACGTCGGCGCCGCCGACCTCGGCGGCGACGCCTGGCAAGGGGGCTTCTTCTGCCCCTGCCACGGTTCGAAGTTCGACCTTGCCGGTCGCGTGTACCAGGGCGTTCCGGCACCGACCAACCTGGTCGTGCCGCCCTACCGTTTCGAATCGGACTCGGTGCTGGTGATCGGCGAAGACCAGGGCGCCGCATAGTGACGGGGCCAAACCGACTGGCCCGGAGCGGCGTAGCCCCGATCGACATCTGTCTGGAGTGCACAGCATGAACTGGCTTATCGGATTGCGCGACTGGGTCGATGATCGCTTGCCGATCAAGCGTGCCTGGGACACGCACATGGGCAAGTACTACGCGCCCAAGAACTTCAACATCTTCTACTTCTTCGGGGTGTTTTCACTGCTGGTCCTGGTGAACCAGCTGCTGACCGGCATCTGGCTGACGATGAGCTACGTGCCGACGGCGGAGGAAGCTTTCGCGTCGGTCGAGTACATCATGCGCGACGTCGAGTACGGCTGGCTGATCCGCTACATGCACTCCACGGGCGCCTCGGCCTTCTTCATTGTCGTCTACCTGCACATGTTCCGTGCCCTGATCTACGGCTCGTACCGCAAGCCGCGCGAACTGGTGTGGATCTTCGGCATGGCCATCTACCTGGTGCTGATGGCCGAGGCCTTCCTCGGCTACGTGCTGCCCTGGGGCCAGATGTCGTACTGGGGCGCGCAGGTGATCATTTCCCTGTTCGGTGCGATCCCTTACGTCGGCGAAGACCTCGTGCAGTGGATCCGCGGCGACTACCTGCTGTCCGGCATCACGCTGAACCGGTTCTTCGCCCTGCACGTGGTGGCGCTGCCGATCATCCTGCTGGCCCTGGTCGTACTGCACATCCTCGCGCTGCACGAGGTGGGGTCGAACAACCCCGACGGCGTCGAGATCAAGAAAACCAAGGGCCCCGACGGCGTACCGCTCGACGGCGTGGCGTTTCACCCGTACTACACCGTGCACGACCTGGTGGGTATCGCGGTGTTCCTGTTCGTGTTCTGCGCCATCATGTTCTTTGCCCCGGAAATGGGCGGTTATTTCCTGGAACGCGCGAATTTCCAGGAATCCGATCCATTGACCACGCCGGAGCACATCCCGCCGGTCTGGTACTTCACGCCGTTCTACTCGATGCTGCGCGCGGTGCCCGACAAGTTCGGCGGCTTCCTGGTGATGGCGTCGGCCATTGCCATTCTGTTCGTGCTGCCCTGGCTCGACCGCAGCCCGGTCAAGTCGATCCGCTACAAGGGCATGCTCAGCAAGGCGGCGATCCTGCTGTTCACGGTATCGTTCGTGATCCTCGGCGTGCTCGGCGTCTGGAACCCGACGCCGGCGCGGATCGTGCTGACGCAGATCTGCACGGTGATCTATTTCGCCTTCTTCCTGCTGATGCCGTTCTATTCGCGGATGGAACAGACCAAGCCGGTGCCCGAGCGGGTGACGATGAACGGCGGCATGGGCCCGGTCAGGGCGCTCGGCGTGCTGGCGCTGATGGCGGTGCTGGTGTTCCTGCCGCTCAAGGCGGTCGCGGCCGGCGGCGGGGGCTGCGGCTCGATTGCCTGCGACGAGTTCAAGCCGGACCTGCGCGACAAGGAATCCTTGCAGCGCGGTCTCGGTCTGTACATGAACAACTGCATGGGCTGCCACAGCCTGCAGTACTCCCGCTACGAGCGCGTCGCCACTGATCTGGGAATTCCGATCGAGATCGCCGAGGCCAACCTGCTGTACGACGACACCAAGATCGGTGACCTGATGACCAACGCCATGCCGGCCGAACTGGCGGAAGACTGGTTCGGCAACGCGCCGCCGGATCTGACCCTGGTGGCGCGCTCGCGCTCGCCCGAGTGGATCTACACCTTCCTGCGCAACTTCTACCGCGACGACAACCCGTCGCGCCCCTGGGGCGTGAACAACCGGGTGTTCGAGGCCACGGCGATGCCGCATGTGCTGGCGCCGCTGCAGGGCGTGCCGGAGTGCGCGCCCGGCCCGAAAAAGGACGATCATGGCGACGTCAAGCGCGACCCGCTGACCGGTGAGCCGATGCTCAAGGACCCCTGTGGGCGCCTGGTCGTGACCGAACCGGGTACCATGACGCCGGAAGAGTTCGACGTTGCGATGGGCGACCTGGTCAATTTCCTGGAATACGTGGGTGAGCCGATGCAGCTCGAGCGCCAGCGCCTGGGCGTTTATGTGCTGTTGTTCATCGCCTTTTTTGGCGTATTCGCTTACCTTCTGAATCGCGAATACTGGAAAGACGTGCACTGAACACCGGGCGAGTCGCCCAGGGGGCCGCCGTCCGGGACGGCGTGTCGGGCGCCCGCCCATTTGTATATAACAACGAGGACGCACATGCTTCGCGGGAAGGACCTCAGAAGCATCCTGGCCAAGCGCGCCACGATGACCTTTTTCTCGGACCCGAAGAGCCAGTACAGCCATCGTGTGCGGATCGTGCTGGCCGAGAAGGGCGTAACGGTCGACGTGGTCGAGACCGACGCGTCCAGCGTTCCCGATGAACTCGCCGAACTCAATCCGTACCGCAGCCTGCCGACCCTGGTAGACCGCGATCTCGTCCTGTACGAGTCCAAGGTCATGATGGAGTACCTGGACGAACGATTTCCGCACCCGCCGCTGTTGCCGGTGTACCCGGTGGCGCGAGCCGACAGCCGGCAGTTCATGTGCCGGATGGAAAAGGACTGGTGTCACCAGGTCGACCTGATCGAGAACCCGCGCAATTCGACCAAGACGGTCGACGCCGCGCGCAAGACCCTGCGTGACGAGCTGGCCGGCATCGCGCCGATCTTTGCCGAAAAGCCGTTCTTTATGAGTGACGAGTTCAGCCTCGTCGATTGCTGCCTGGCGCCGATCCTGTGGCGATTGCCGATACTCAAGGTGCAGCTCAGCAAGACCAAGCAGACCAAACCGCTGCTCGACTACATGGAGCGTGTGTTCGCCCGGGACGGGTTCCGGGCCAGCCTCTCCGAGGCCGAGCGGGAGATGCGCAAGCGTTAGGCCGGCGTCCCCGGCGCCCGGCCCGGCCGTCCGGGAGGAGCCGCCCCGCATGAATTCCAGCAAACCGTACCTGTTGCGCGCCCTCTACGAGTGGATCGAGGACAACGGCTGCACGCCGCATCTGCTGGTCGACGCGACCACCCCGGGCGTCGAAGTGCCTTCGGCGTACGTCAAGGACGGGCAGATCGTCCTCAATATCTCGTCGACGGCAGTGCGCCAGCTGATGATCGACAATCACAGCGTACGCTTCGACGGCCGCTTCGGCGGCGTACCGACCGCGGTGGCGGCGCCGATCGCCAGCGTGCTCGGTATCTACGCCCGCGAGAACGGCAAGGGTATGCTGTTCGAACGCGACGAATCGGGTCCGCCGGAACCGCCCGAAGGCGACGACGCGCCGCCACGGCGACCGTCGCTGAAAGTCGTCAAGTGATCGGCCCGGCGCCGCGGGACGACCGGGCGCTGGCGGCGGTTGCCGGGTACGCGCGGCAGCTGCTGGACAGCCACGGCCTGGACGCCTGGGCATTCCGCTTCGACCGCGCTCGCGTGCGGGCCGGCAGCTGCCGGTTCCGCGAGCGGCACATCACCCTGGCACGCGAGTTCGCTCGCCTGGCACCGTCGACGGCGGTCGAGGACACCTTGCTGCACGAAATCGCCCACGCGCTGGCGGGGCCACGTGCCGGCCACGGTCCGGCCTGGCAGCGCATCGCCCGGGCAATCGGCTGCAGCGCCGAGCGCTGTCACCGCTTCAGGTTCACGGAACCGCGCTGGCTGATGCGATGTGTCAACGGCTGCTTCGAGAGCGGCACCCACCGTCGGCGCCGCGACCTCGTCTGCCGCCGCTGCCGCCAGGCGGTCGTGTACCGGCCCTGGACCGTGGAGGCCTGAGCGCAGCAGGAACGACGGGTCGGCATCCGGCATCCTTCGCGAGACTCCGGGCCAAGGCTTGCCGGGTGCCGGGCCCCGGCGTGACTTGTGGACGTCCTGCCCGGGCCGAGCGGCTCAGTCGATGTATTCGAATACGCGGACGATCTTGCGGATGCCGGAGGTCTTCTGCACCGTCGCCACGACGCGGTCCGCCTCGCTGCGGCTGATGAGGCCCATCAGGAATACCGTGCGGTCCTCGGTAACGATCTTGACCGGCCCGGCGTCGACGCCGTCGGTGAAGATCAGTCGGGACCGGACCTTGCTCGACAGCCAGCTGTCGTTGCCCCGGGCGAGCCAGGAAATCGATGGGCCTACGGTCAGCTCGTTGTGTACCGCGCGCACGTTCTGAATCCTGCCGACGATTTCCGCCGCCTGGCGTCGCAGACCTTCACTGGGCACCTGACCCGCCAGCAGCACGACTCCGTTGTAACTGACCACGTTGATGTTTGCCGAGGCCAGGGCCGGATCCGACTCCTTCAGGTTCACCTCCGCCTTCAGCTCGATCGACTGGTCGTCGATACGCGTGCCCAGGCTGCGCTCGCGCGGCGATTCCTGGATCGGCTCGTCGCGGATGCTGCTCACGACGGTCGAGCAGCCGCTGGTGGCGAGGGCAAGAAGAAACAGCAGCAACAGCGCAGGTGCAGGTGACAATTCGATACCTCCTCAGGATCCGCCGAACAGGCCGGCCTCGACGAGTTCGGCAAGCGAATGAAGAATCAGCAGGTGGCATTCGCCGACCCGGGGTCCGCTTGCCACGGGAACGCGCAGTTCGACGTCCTCCGGGTACAGCAGCGACGCCATGTTGCCGCCGGTGCCCGCGGTCAGGGCCACGACGACCATGTCGCGCTCG
>CAZOUC010000097.1:5753-8029 GCA_964582825.1 uncultured Enterobacteriaceae bacterium
GCGCCGCACGGATCGCCTGCACCAGGCTGCCGCTGGTGCCGCTGCTGCCGAGGATCAGCAGCAGGTCACCGGGCTGGCCGAGCGCGTGCAACTGGCGCGAGAACACCTCGGCGAAGCTGTAGTGGGCGGTTATCGCGCCGAGCGCCGCTGCCCCGTCGGTCAGGTCGATGACCGGGAGACTGGGCCGTTCCTGTTCCAGGCCGTTCAGCATAATGGTCGAAAAGCACTGGCACAGGGCAGCGGATTCACCGATGCCGCAGACCAGCAGTCGCCGGTCTGCCTGCAGCGCTGCGAGCATCAGCTGCGCAGCCTGTTCGATACGCGGCGCGAGCTCGTCCAGAGCCTGGTAGACCACGTCGACGTGCTCGCCGAAGATCCGGTATACGGGGCTGTCGAATTCCTGATTCATAGGTCAATCGAAGGCGCCGCGAATCCAGCGCAGCGATGCGTCGCGGACCGGCCCGGTGGCCAGCACGACATCGAATCGGCAGCGCTGCTCGCTGCAAAAGCCCATCGTCGCGAGGTAGACCCGGGCGCAGTGGCGGAGTCGCTGCCGCTTGCGGACGCCGATCGATTCGATGGCTCCGCCAAAGGCCTCGCTGGCGCGGTAGCGGACCTCGACGAATACTATAGACGCTCCGTCACGCATTATCAGGTCGACCTCGCCGCCGCGGCAGCGGTAATTGCGCTGCAGCGCCTCCAGACCCTCCGCGAGCAGGAGCGCGCAGGCGCGTTCCTCGATCAGTCGGCCGCGCTGTCCGGTGCGGTCCCCTCGATCCCTTGCCATGGCGAACCTCCCTGTTGCCGGCTGGCGGTCGATCCTTCGACCCGTGCGTCGCTGTCCAGTTCGATCTCCGGCGGAGATCGCTGTGGCCGGCCGCCACGAAAGCGCAGCCACTCGCCCTCACGAATCACCTGGTTGGCTGCGTTGAGCACCAGGGATCCGGTTTCCCCGAACACGCGGCCGTTGCGATTATCCTGCCACACGCCGAGTCGAGGCAGCAGGCGATAGGCGTCCACGCCGAGTGCGTACAGGCGCTGGAACCGGCCACCCTGGTACTCGCGGTGCTGCTCCATTTTCTGTTTGAGCGGGTTGGCGCTGCCGGCCAGCCAGGGCAGGTCGACAAACCAGGTGCCATCGAGGTCCGCGTCCCGCTCCGGGTCCGGATTGCCGGCGTAGACGTGCGAGGTCGCATACACCGGGATGTCGCCGGCGTAGTAGAACGCGAGCAGCGGCACCAGCGCCCGGGCCGGTTCCGGCGTTGCGACCATCAGCACCAGTTCGATGTCCTGCCGGCGGCGCGGTTCGAATTCGAGTACCTGGCCGAGTTGGCGCTGCAGAGCCTGGGCCCGCCCGCGACTGGCGGAAATCTGCAGGCTGTCGGCCAGCAGGCCACGGTAGTCGTCGGCCCGGTCGTAGAGCACCGTGTCCAGCACGATCCCGTCCTGCTGGCGCCAGGCTTCGACGAGCGTCGCCGCGACGTCACGACCCCAGGCCGAATCGGGCGCCAGTACGAGGGCGCGTTCCAGGCCTTCCAGCCTGCCGCGGCGCGCGATCTGGTAGGCCTCGTCGTGCGCCGACAGGCCGAACTGCACCAGGGACGCCTGCAGGAAACCCTCGCCGGCCGCGTCGAGATAGTTCAGGGCCAGCGTTGGTGCGGGCAGGGCTGGCAGGGCGGCGAGGTCCGCGAGGTCCTCCTTGGCCAGGGGCCCGACGATCAACTGGCAGCCCTCGGCAATCGCCTGCTGGTAGAGCTCGATGAAGTCGCCGCCACCCGCGGTATCCAGCAGGCGCAGCTTGGGCACCTGTTCGCCGTCGGCCGCGGCGGCATAGTACGCGGCGAGAAAGCCGTCGCGGATGGCCCGGCCGGAACTGCCCAGCGGGCCGCTCAGTGGCAGCAGCAGGCCGACGGCTTCGGGGCGCTCCTCGACGATCGCCTCGATGGTCGTCAGCTCGCGGGGCAGGAACTGCGCCGCGACGTGGTTCGGCCAGGTGCGCTGCCAGCGCTGCAGGTCACGGTTCTGGTCCAGCAGGCTGAGCTGGGTGCTCTTGGCGATCAGTGCCAGTTCGAGCCAGGCGCGGAAGGTGTCGTCGATCGCGCCGCTGCCCAGGTACTGGCGCAGGCTCGGAGTCGGCACCTGGAGCAGGTCGTTCCAGGTCGCCTCGGCATTGGCTGCGGCATCCGCCGCGTCGAGAGCGCTGTGCAGCAGCATCCGCTCGCGCGCGGCCGCAAGGAAGCTGCCGATCCCTTCCAGGGTGCGCGCACGCAGCCGGG
>CAZOUC010000098.1:0-8021 GCA_964582825.1 uncultured Enterobacteriaceae bacterium
GCCGCTGCACCTGGACAACGACCGCGTCGACTTTGCGGTCGGCTGCACGTACAAGTACCTGAACGGCGGGCCGGGCAGCCCCGGCTACCTGTACGTCGCGCAGCGTCACCAGGCGGCGGCCGAACAGCCGCTGACGGGCTGGTGGGGCCACGCCGACCCCTTCGCGATGGAGCGGGACTACCGGCCCGCCGACGGCGTGGCGCGGATGCTGACGGGTACGCAAGCGGTGCTGAGCCTCAGCGTCGCCGAAGTCGGCATCGACCTGGCCCTGCGTGCCGGCATCGAGCGGGTGCGCGCCAAGTCGCAAGATCTCACGCAGCTGTTCATCGACCTGGTCGAAGCGCGCTGCCACGGCTTCGGCCTCGAACTGGCGAGTCCGCGGGACGCCCGGCAGCGCGGCAGCCAGGTCGCTTTCCGGCACCCGGAGGCCTACGCGGTGATGCAGGCATTGATCGCCGACGGCGTGATCGGCGACTTTCGGGCGCCGGACATCCTGCGATTCGGCTTCGCGCCGCTGTACCTTCGCCACGTCGACGTCTGGGACGCGGTCGAGATCCTGCGGGACGTGCTGCGCACGGAGCGCTGGCGCGACCCGGCGCACCGGACGCGCCGCGCGGTGACCTGAGCGTCAGTCGCCCTCGAAGATGTCCTGGTAGCTGATCAGCACCGACGCCGCCAGCAGCGGCATCACGACCAGCAGGCCCAACAGCAGCGGGATCGAGGCGACGATCATCAGCACCGTGGCAACGATGCCCCAGACCAGCAGCGGCAGCAGGTTGGCCAGCACACCCGTGAGGCTGCGCAGCATCGCGTCCCAGGCCTTCACGCCGCCGAGCGCGACCAGCGGCACGGCGAACCAGTACATCGCCAGAATGACCGTCAGCACGGTCAGCACCACGACGACCGCCACCAGCGCGGTACCGGCGACGGCCCCGACCGCCGCTTCCCCGCCGCTGAACAGGCCGCCGAACAGGGCCGCCATCGCGCCGCCGAAGCCGAGGATGAACAGCAGCGCAACGCTGCCGAGCAGCATCAGCAGGTAGATTCCGGCAAGGACCAGCAGCTGGTCGCGCGCCGGGTGCGACAGGGCGCCGAACAGATCGCCGAGCTCCATGCGCCCGTCGCTCTGCAGGCGCCGGGCCGCCAGCAGGATGCCGGCGCCGAGCAGGGTCTGCACGAACGGCGTCAGCAGTTGGCCGATCACCGGAATGACGCCGCAGCCGACGTAGATCAGCCCGGCAATGACGGTCATGCCGATCCAGGTGCCGGGCTGGCGCATGAACAGGCTCCAGCCGTCGGCGATCCAGGCGAGGCCGCGGCCGGGGAGTACCGCCTGCGGGCTTGGGTCCTTGGTCATATTCAATCTCCTGCTGACAGGCCTGGCGGCCGCGGTCCGCCGCTGGCCCAGTCCAGCAGCTCGACGTAGTGTACGACGCGCCGCGCGCTGAAACGGCGCAGCTGCAGCATGCAGCCCAGGTTGGCCGATACGATCGGTCCCGGCGCGGACCGTTCCAGTGCGTCCGCCCTGGCCCGACCGAGCGGCTCGGCGAAGTCCGGCTGCAGCAGGTTGTAGGTCCCGGCGGCGCCGCAGCACAGGTGTGCGTCACGGGGTGTGCCGAGCTCGAAGCCGGCCCGCTCCAGCAGGGACCGCGCGGCGCCGTCGCTGCGGCTGCCGTGCTGCAGGGAGCAGGGCGCGTGCCAGGCCAGTGGCGGCAGGGCCTCGGGGCGTTGCATGGGTGGCAGCTCGAGACGTTCGAGCAGGGTGCCGAGGTCCATGGCCAGTCCGGCGATCTGCGCCGCGACGCGGTCGTCTGCCCCGGCGAGGCTGCCCTGCTCGCGCAGCGAACCGCTGCAGCCGCTGGCGGTGCTGACGATACCGACCAGGTCCGGCGCGTCCAGTGCGTCCTGCCAGGCGTCGAGGTTGGCCCGGGCCATGCGTCGCGCCTGTGCCGTTTCGCCGAGGTGGGCCGGCATGGCCGCGCAGCAGCCGGCACCTGCCGGTGCCATGACCGCGTAGCCGGCACGCTGCAGCAGTCGCTGCGCGGCGGCATTGACATGGGCACCGGCGGCGCGCTGCACGCAGCCCGGATGCAGCAGCACGAGGCCACGGCGCTCGGGGACGTCCCCGGCCGGGTCGCGGCAGCGCTCGGGCATGGGCGCCGCGGCGTGGGCGACTTCCGCCAGCGGCCGCAGGGCCCGCGGCAGCAGCGCGCGCAGTCCGTGCCCGGCGCGACCCAGGGTGAGCGCCGCCCGCAGCAGGCGGGGCCGCGTGACCAGTTCCACCAGTGCGCGCCGCAACAGGCGGCGCCGCGACGTCGGCGACACGGCGTCGGTCTGGCGCGAGCGAGCGATGTAGAGCAGCTCGCCGTAGGCGACGTCGGCGGGGCAGGTCGTGTTGCAGGACAGGCAGCCGAGGCAGCGGTCGAGGTGCCGGCGAGTCGCGTCGTCGGTCGGCTGGTCGTCCTCGAGCAGGTTCTTGATCAGGTAGATGCGCCCGCGCGGCCCGTCCAGTTCGTCGCCGGTCAGCCGGTAGGTCGGACAGGTCGCGGTGCAGAAGCCGCAGTGCACGCAGCGCCGCAGTATTTCGTCGGCGCGGGCGATGTCGGGCTCGGCGAGGGCCTCAGGCGTGAATCGGGTCTGCATCGTGCACCATGACGCCGAGCAGGCCCGGGTTGAGGATGCCCGCCGGGTCGAGACTGGCCTTGATGCGCCCGTTCAGCCCGGCGTTGCCGCGTGGCAGCGGCCCGAAGGCCGGGATGCGCGGTGGTCCGTCGACCAGGCTCAGGGCGCCGCCGACCTCGAGCAGCAGGCTGCGTACTGCCGTGCCCAGCCGGCTGACCAGGTCTGCCGGGCAGCGCAGCCAGCAGCAGGCGCCGGCCTGGTCGGCAAGCCAGCGACAGCTCGGGTAGCGCGCCAGCAGTCCGGCCAGCCGCTCGGCCGCGGTCGGTGGCAGGGTGACTCGCAGCAGGGCGTCGTCGTCCGCCGTCGGTGTCAACCAGTCGAGGTCGCGCATCGCGCGCCAGCAGCGGTCGCTGTGCTCGCGGTCGAGTACGCGCAGGGTGTGCTCGCCGAGGGTGCCGCGCAGGCGCTGCAGGCGATCGCGGGTGCCTCGGGGCGTGCCCTCCAGTCGCAGCAGTACGGTGCCGCAGTCGGTATCCCGCGGCAGGTCCGACGGCGCCGTGCCCGGCGCGAGCCAGCACAGGCCGGTCAGCTGCCAGGCGGAACCGGCCAGTTGCCGCAACAGGGCGAACGCCTGCGGCGTGGGCAGTCCGGTCAAGGCGATGCTGGCGCGCTCTGCGGCGACCGGCATCACCCGCAGGTTCAGCCGGGTCAGCACCGCGAGCGTGCCGAAGCTGCCGCACAGGAGCTTGCACAGGTCGTAGCCGGTGACGTTCTTGACCACGGTGCCGCCGGCGCGGAACGGCTCGCCGCGACCGCCGACGGCTTCGAAGCCGAGCAGGTGGTCGCGCGCCGCGCCGGCGACCAGGCGCCGCGGCCCGCTGAGGTTGCAGGCGAACACGCCGCCGAGACTGCCGCCGGGTTCATCACCGGCACGGCCCGGCGTTCCCGGACAGGGCTCGAACGCGAGCTGCTGGCCGTGTTCGGCGAGCGCCGCTTCGACCTCGCTCAGCGGCGTGCCGGCCCAGGCGGTCATGACCAGTTCCGCCGGCTCGTAGCTGACGATGCCGCGCAGTGCCGCCGTCGACAGTTCGCGCGGGGCGTCGACCGGATTGCCCCAGCCGGCCTTGCTGCCGCGGCCCAGCACCCGCAGCGGCAAGTCCCGGTCAGCGCAGGCGGCGACGAGGTCTGCCAGCTCCTGCGGCGATTCCGGTCGTAGCGACCTATCCATCAAAAGCGCTCGAGCTCCGGGAACGGCAGGGCACCGCGGTGCACGTGCATGCGACCGAGTTCGGCACAGCGGTGCAGGGTCGGGAACACCTTGCCGGGATTGAGGCGCTGCGACGGATCGAAGGCGCACTTGATGCGCTGCTGCTGGCGCAGGTCTTCCTCGCTGAACACTTCGTTCATCAGCTCGCGTTTCTCCACGCCGACGCCGTGTTCGCCAGTGAGCACGCCGCCGACCCGGACGCAAAGGCGCAGAATCTCGGCTCCGAATTCCTCGGCGCGCTCCAGCTCACCGGGCGCATTGGCGTCGTAGAGAATCAGCGGATGCAGATTGCCGTCGCCGGCGTGGAACACGTTGGCAACGCGCAGGCCGAAGCGCTCCGAAAGGGCTGCGATGCGCTCCAGGACCTCGGCGACGCGTGCCCGCGGAATCGTGCCGTCCATGCAGTAATAATCCGGCGACAGGCGCCCGACGGCAGGGAACGCGGCCTTGCGGCCGGCCCAGAAGCGCAGGCGCTCTTCGTCGCTGCTGCTGCTGCGCACGGTGCTGGCGCCGTGGCGTGCGGCGATGGCGGCGACCGCCTCCACCTGCTCGTCGACGTCGATCGGCGAGCCGTCGAGTTCCACGATCAGCACGGCCGCGCAGTCGGTCGGGTAACCGGCGCCGACAAAGGCCTCGGCGGCCTCCGTCGCGAGGCGGTCCATCATTTCCATGCCGGCCGGAATGATGCCGGCGGCGATCACCGCGGCGACGCAGTCGCTGGCCGCCGTGGTGGACGGAAAGCCGAGCAGCAGGGCGCGGGCGCTCTCCGGCCGGCGCAGCAGGCGCACGGTCACTTCGGTGACGACGGCCAGCAGGCCTTCGGAACCGCCAAGGATGCCGAGCAGGTCGTACCCGATGCCGTCGCCGTACTTGCCACCGATGCGCAGCACCTCGCCATCCATCAGCACCGCTTCGACACCGAGCACGTTGTGGCTGGTCAGTCCGTACTTCAGGCAGTGCACGCCACCGGAGTTCTCGGCCACGTTGCCGCCGATGGTGCAGGCGATCTGGCTGGACGGGTCCGGTGCGTAGTAGAAGCCGGCATCGGCGACGGCCTCGCTGATCGCCAGGTTGGTGACACCGGACTGTACCGTGGCGCAGCGGTTTTCCAGATCGACGTCGAGAATGCGGTTGAAGCGCGCCAGACCGACGACGATGCCGTCGGCGACCGGCAGCGCGCCGCCGGACAGGGAAGTGCCAGCGCCGCGCGGAACGACCTTGACGCCCATCTCGTGGCAGCAGGCGAGCACCGCGCTGAGCTCGGCCGTCGACGCCGGCAGCGCGACCAGCGCCGGCGGCTGGCGGTAGGCGGTCAGGCCATCGTTCTCGTAGGCGCGCAGTGCCGAGGAGTCGGCGATCAGCGCGTCGGCGCCGACGATGTCGACCAGTCGCCGGTGCAACTCCGGCAGGCGGTCGGCGAAATCGGGATCGAGCGGGGCGTCGGGCATCGGCGCATTATCGGGGCCCGAGTGCCCAGCCGCAAACGCTCCCCGGCTTGACCCCCGGGCCGCGCGGCGCCGATCATGCGCCGGTCCGATCCGGGAGATATCCATGACCGTCCGACCGCGTCGTTCCGTGCTGTACATGCCGGGCTCCAACGCGCGGGCCCTCGACAAGGCCCGCGGCCTGGCCGCCGATGCGCTGATCTTCGATCTCGAGGACGCGGTCGCCCCGGCCGCAAAGGCCACCGCCCGGGCGCAGGTCGTCGCAGCGCTCGACGCCGGCGGCTACCGGCCCCGCGAATGCGTGGTCCGCATCAATGCCCTGGACACGCCCTGGGGCGAGGACGACCTCGCGGCGCTGGCCGGTGCCGGCGCCGATGCGATCCTGGTGCCCAAGGTGTCGGCGCCGGCGGAGGTCCACGCCGTCGCGACGACGCTGGCCGGGGCGGACGACGTGACGACGCCGCTGTGGATCATGGCCGAGACCGCCGCCGGCATTCTCGCCATCGATGCCATCGCGGCGGCCCATCCGCGCCTGGCGGCGATCGTCATGGGTACCTCCGATCTGGCGCAGGAACTGCGCGTGCAGCACACGCCGGGACGGGAAGGCCTGCTGACGTCGCTGAACCTGGCGGTACTGGCCGCGCGGGCGCACGGTCTCGACGTGCTCGACGGCGTGTACCTGCAGCTCGACGACGATGCGGGTTTCGAGGCGAGCTGCCGCCAGGGCCTGGCGCTGGGCTTCGACGGCAAGACCCTGATTCACCCGCGGCAGCTGGACGCGGCCAACCGCGTGTTCGCGCCGGATCCGGAACGGGTCGCGGTGGCCGAGCGCATCGTCGAGGCCTGGAGCGAAGCGGAGAATTCGGGCCGGGCGGTGGTGGTCGTCGACGGACGCCTGGTCGAGGAACTGCACGTGCGCGAGGCGCAGCGCCTGCTCGCGCTCGAGCGCGAGGTCGCCAACCTCGACTGGTAGGGCCGCGGGCTCAGCCGACGCCGAGTTCGCGCGCCGTGTCGTCGAGGGCGGCGCGGGCGCGCTCGATCAGCAGGTCGATCTCGTCGGTCGAGCAGACCAGCGGCGGGGCGATGATCATCCGGTCCCCGGTGGCACGCATCACCAGGCCGTGCTCGAGGCACTTGGCCCGGCACACGGCGCCGCCGTGGCCGTCCTTGCCGAAGCGGGCCCGGGTCGTCTTGTCGCTGACCAGTTCGAGGCCCGCGACCATGCCCAGGCTGTTGGCGTGGCCCACGATCGGGTGTTCGTTGAACTCCTGCCAGCGTCGCGCGAGGTGCGGCGCCAGTTCCCGGTCGACGCGCTCGACAATGCGTTCCTCGCGGAGAATCTTCAGCGTGGCCAGCGCTGCCGCACAGGCCGCGGGGTGGCCGGAATAGGTGAAGCCGTGGCCGAACTCGCCACCGCCGCCGGTCAGCACCTCGGCGACCCGGTCACCGACCATCACGCCACCGAGCGGCTGGTAGCCGTTGGTGACGGCCTTGGCGAAGGGCATCAGGTCCGGCTTCAGGTCGTAGTACTGGTGGCCGAACAGCCGGCCCGTTCGCCCGAAGCCGAATATGACCTCGTCGTTGATCAGCAGGATGTCGTAATCGGCGAGGATGCGGCGCACCTCCGGCCAGTAGCTCGCCGGCGGAATGATCACGCCGCCGGCGCCCTGGATCGGCTCGGCGATGAAGGCGGCGACGTTGTCCGGACCGAGTTCCTCGATGCGCTCGACGAGGCTGCGCGCAGCCTGGACGCCGAATTCCTCCTCGCTCATGCCCGCGCCTTCTACGTACCAGTGCGGCTGCTGCACGTGGCTGACGTAGTTGAGCGTCTCGAACTGCTTGTGGACGAACTCGAAGCCGCCGAGGCTCGCGCCGGCGATGGTGCTGCCGTGGTAGGCATTGCGGCGGCTGATCACGTAACGCTTGGACGGCTGGCCCTTGAGGTCCCAGTAGCGGCGCACCAGGCGCAGTACCGTGTCGTTGGCTTCGGAACCCGAGTTGGTGAAGAACACGTGATTCAGGTGGTCCGGGCAGATTTCCGCCAGGGCAGCGGCCAGTTCGATCGACGGCTCGTTCGCGCACTGGAAGAAGTTGTTGTAAAAGGGCAGGCGCCGCAGCTGGTCGGCGACCGCGTCGACGATGGCGCCCTGGCTGTAGCCGAGATTGCAGCACCACAGACCCGACATGCCGTCCAGGTAGCGGCGACCCTCGGAATCCTCGATGTAGATGTGCTCGGCGCCGGTGATGACGCGGGTGCCTTGCTCCGCCAGTTCCTTGAAGTCCGTGAAGGGATGCAGGTGGTGCGCCCGGTCGAGCTGCTGGAGCTGCGCGGTGGTGTGCGACATCGGTGTTCCTCCCAGGTACGGCATGCACGGACAGCGGCGCCGCCGGAGTCGGCGCGCATACAAAATGTGATCACATTTTGGCGGTGGGCGTCAATCCATCTCCGGCGCGAATTCCAGAGCCACCTCGCGCAGCTGCGCCGCGGTCAGGGAGCCGACGCCGCTGCGTATGTCCGCCTCGATCGCCACCGTCAGCGCCCGGGCATCGCCGTCACGCAGGGCGCCGAGCACGCCGCGGTGGTGGTCGGTGACGAAGCCGTCCTCGAGGCGGTCCAGCACCAGGCGCATGAACGGCGCCGACTGCAGCCACAGACTCTCGATCAGCGGCAGCAGAACCGCGGCGTT
>CAZOUC010000099.1:0-7978 GCA_964582825.1 uncultured Enterobacteriaceae bacterium
CACTCGCGTGGCGGGCATCGAAGGCTGGCCCGGGGAGCGCGCGATCGAGAAGCGCCTGTGGGCGCTCGCCGAGGCCTGGACACCCACCGAGCGCGTCGCCGACTACACGCAGGCGATCATGGACCTCGGCGCCACGGTCTGTACGCGCCGCCGGCCTTCGTGTTCGGCCTGCCCGCTGGCGACAGGCTGCGCGGCGCACCGCACGGACAAGGTCGAGAGTTTTCCGGCGCGGCGGCGGCGGCGTGACAAACCCGTGCGGGCGACGCAGATGCTGGTGATCCGCGAGCCGGGCGGTGCGGTGCTGCTCGAGCAGCGCCCGGCCGAAGGCCTCTGGGGCGGGCTGTGGAGCCTGCCGGAAGTGCCCGACGGCGTGGACCCGGACGCCGCCTGTCTCGACCTGACGCAGCGCACGGCGCTGCGGCGCCAGCGGCTGCCCGGCTTTCGGCACAGTTTCAGCCACTACCACCTCGACATCCAGCCGGTGTTCCTCGAGGTCGCCGAGCCGGCACCGTTGGAGGACAGCAAGCGGCTCTGGTATAAGCGGGGCCAAAGCAGACTCGGGCTGGCGGCCCCGGTGGCGCGCCTGCTCGAGCAATCGGAACTGCAAACCGCCGAGGAGTGATATGAGCCGACGCGTGCACTGCCGCAAGTACGACCAGGACATGGAAGGCCTGGACGCCCCGCCGTTCCCGGGCCCGAAGGGCCAGGAAATCTACGACAGCGTCTCGAAGCAGGCCTGGCAGGAGTGGCTCGCCCACCAGACCATGCTGATCAACGAGAAGCGCCTGAACCTGATGGACGCGGCCACCAAGAGCTACCTGGCCGAGCAGCGCGACCGCTTCCTCGCCAACCAGGACGTCGAGCAGGCCGAGGGCTACGTGCCCCCGGAACAGTGAAAACTACCCCGCCGCTTGACGCCCTCGGGGCCCCCGGTTTTAATACGCGGCTTGCTCCCGGCCGCGTCGGCCGCGGGGTGCCCCTCCAGCCCAGGTAGCTCAGTTGGTAGAGCAGAGGACTGAAAATCCTCGTGTCGGTGGTTCGATTCCGCCCCTGGGCACCATGCACGCCCGCACACTGTCTTCCGCCCCGGCGTCGGTGTCAGAGCCACATCATCCAGTATCGACATGCGTGGGGGCCGCGCACTGAACTTCGACCACCCCTCATTCATCGCCGACCCGTATCCGCATTACCGCTGGTTGCGAGACGAAGAACCGATACACCGCAGCCCGCTCGGCTTCTGGACCGTGGCGCGATATCAGGACGTCGAGGCCTGTCTCAACGACCCTCGCCTGAGCTCGGCGCCGTCGCGGTTTTCCAGCCACCGCTCCACGGCGGCAACGACGACCGCGCGCAGCCGCCTGCTCGACAATGCCGTGACGTTTCTCGACCCGCCGGCCCACACCCGCCTGCGGGCCCTGCTCAGTAGCGCCCTGACGGCGCAGATCACGCAACGGCGCCAGCAGCTGATCGAGACGGCTGTTCGCGACCTGCTCGAACCGAGGCTGGCACAAGGCGAGATCGACGTGATCCAGGACCTGGCCCTGCCGCTGCCAACCCGGGTCATCGCCGACTTTCTGGGCATACCGAACACCGACCGCGAACACCTGCGGACACTCGCCAGCCGCTTTTTCCCGATTTTTCCCCGGCCCAGCCGAGCACCGTTCTCGATGCGGTCGGCGACTCCATCGAGACCTTCGAAGCCTACCTCCTGGACCTGATCCGGCGTCGACGTCAGGCTCCCGGCGAAGACCTGCTCAGCGACCTGCTCCGCGCGGCGGACGGCGAGGATCACCTGAGCGACGAGGAACTCGTCGCCAGCTGCATACTGCTGTTCTCGAACGGGGTCGAAGGATTGACGCTGGCACTGGGAAACGCCGTGCTGGCCCTGTTGCGCAACAGGCACCAGTTGGCGCTGCTGCAGGAGAATCCCGACGCGGTCCCCAGCGCCGTAGACGAGTTCCTGCGCTACGACGTACCCTCGCAGGCTACCGGACGAACCACGCTGGAGCCGATAACGCTGCACGGCGTGGAAATCCCTGCGCAGGTGCCGGTTTATCTTCTGCTCGGATCAGCCAACCGTGATCCGGACCGTTTTGAACGGGCGGATCGACTGGATCTGCGCAGGCGCAACAATCGCCACCTCGGCTTCGGCTCCGGCCCCCATGCCTGCCTTGGCGCCAGGCTGGCCCGTGCCGAGCTGCAGGTCGTGTTCCGTGAACTGCTGACGCGGACCACGGATCTCAGGCCGGTGACGCGTCAGTTGCGCTGGAAACAACGGATCTTCCTGAGGGGACTGGAAAGCCTGCGCGTAAGCTTTCGGCCGCGCAGCGGACTGCATTGAGGACCAGGCATGTACACGATCAGCAAGGAATTCCACTTTTCGGCCAGCCACGTGCTCGACACGCTACCGGATACGCACCCCTGCGCCCGCCTGCACGGGCACAATTACGTCGTGGAGATCGTGCTGATGTCGGACACCCTGAACGAACACGGCTTCGTCGTCGACTACGGCGACCTGTCACCGTTCAAGGCCATCATCGACGACGAGCTGGATCATCGACACCTGAACGACATCATCCCCGGCTCGCCGACCGCGGAAGTCATCGCTCGGTACCTGTTCGAGCGGGCGCGCCGGATCTGGCCCCAGGTGCAGGCCATTCGGGTCCGCGAGACGCCGAAGACCGTGGCCGAGTACCGGCCGTGACGACGCTGCACCGTCTTTTCGAAGCCCAGGTCCGGGCCAGGCCCGACGCGATTGCCCTGCGCTGGCAGGGCCGGGACGTCAGTTACGACGCCCTGAATCGATGGAGCAATCGCCTGGCGCACGCGATCCTCGGACACGGTGGCGGTTCAGATCGCCCGGTGCTCGTCGCAGCGCCGCGATCGCCCGCGGCCATCGCCGCCATCCTGGCGGTACTCAAGGCCGGTGCCGCCTACGTTCCGCTCGATCCGGACTACCCGCGCCAATGGCGTACGCGGATCGCCCGTCAGTGCGGAGCCCGACTCGTGCTCGGTGACAGTAAGGAAACGGCAACGGAAGGCGCCGTACGGCTGGACATCGACGTCGGTACGCTCGCGGACCAGCCAGACGAAGACCCGGACATACCGGTAACGGCCGACAGCATGATGTACGTCCTGTTCACGTCCGGCACCACGGGTCAGCCGAAAGGGGTGATGGTGAGCCACGGCAATGTCGCCCGCCTTTTCCCCGCACTGTCCCCGCACCTGAGCTTCGGCGCGGATGAGGTCTGGTCGGGCATGCATTCGCATGCCTTCGGCTTCTCTGTCTGGGAGACCTGGGGCGCTCTCGCGCACGGCGGCCGTCTGGTGCTGGCTCCGCCCGGTCTCGGGGCCCAGCCCGCCGCGGTCGTAGAACTGCTGCGCCACGAGGGCGTGACCGTACTGAGTCAAACGCCATCCGCATTCCGGATTCTCGCCCGCCACCTGGATCGCGACACGGCGACCCTGCCGGATCGCCTGCGCTTGCTGGCGTTCAGCGGGGAAGCGCTGGAAGCCGCGGCGCTCGAGCGCTGGTTCCGCCGCTTCGGCGAAGAGCGGCCGGCACTGGTGAACATGTACGCCGCCACGGAAACTTCAGGCGAGGTCAGCTTTCGACGCCTGCGCCGCAACGACGCGGGCCTTGCCAACCGTATCGGGATCGCGCTGCCGGACACGGGCCTGCACGTTCTGGACGATTGGCTGGAGCCGATGCCCGATGGCGAAACCGGCGAGTTGTGCGTCACCGGTCCGGCCGTGGCGCAGGGCTACTGGCAGGACCCGGAGCTGACCGCGAGCCGGTTCCCGGAATGCCCTGAGGCGCTTGGCGGCGGCCGCCTTTACCGTACCGGCGATCTCGCGCGCAGGCTGGCCGACGGCAGCCTCGAACTGGTCGGCCGGGCGGACCAGGAAGTGAAGATCCAGGGATACCGGGTCGACCCGCGGCTCGTGTCGTCGACCCTGCTCGGCCTGCCGGGTATCGAAGACGCGGCCGTGCTCGCCGACCGCGCCCCGGGAGGCGAAACCCGCCTGCTGGCGTACTGCATCGCCACGCCAGGGACGTTCGATGCCGCGTCCGTACACGAGCAGTTGGCCCGGCACCTGCCCGCCTATGCCCTGCCGGCGGCACTGGTCGAGGTCGATTCTTTTCCGCTTACGCCCAACGGCAAACTCGACGAGGCGGCCCTGCGCGAGCGAAACGCGCCCGGCGGTGGTCGCGTGAACGACCCGGAGCAGCTGCGAAGCGTCCTGGCCGAGATCTGGCAATTGCTGCTCGAGGTCGAGTCGGTGGCGCCTGACGACGAGTTTTTCGCGCTCGGCGGCAATTCGATCGAGTCCGCTCGCCTGGCCACGGAAATCGAGCATCGCCTCGGATTGCGCGTCAATATCGCGGACATCTTCGATCATCCCCGCTTCGCCGATCTGCTGACCTTCCTGGCCGGGCACTGCACTGACGCGGCCGAGGACGACGGCGAACACCGGTCGGATGACCTCGCCTGGATGCGGGTCGTGATCGACAAGGCGCGGGAGGCCATGAGCAACGGCCAGCCACCATACGCCTGCTGCATCGTCAAGGACGGCCAGGTGCTGGCCAGTGTTCACAACCGGATCTGGGACGGGCCGGACGCCACCGCCCACGCAGAGGTCGAGGCCATCCGGCAGGCCTGCCGGGTCGTCGGGCGTACGGACCTGTCTGGTTGTACCCTGTACTCGAGCTGCGAGCCCTGCAGCATGTGCAGCGGCGCGATCTACTGGGCCAATATCGGCCGCGTGGTCTACGCCGTACGCATGGAAGACGAGCGCAACTATGGCCTGAGCGAGCCGACCATCCCCTGCCGATCAATGCTCGAGCAACTGGACGACTCGATCGAATTGCTCGGTGATCTGGGCCGGCGCGAGATGCTGCGCGTCCTCGACGACTGGCTGAAGATCCGCAGCGTGAGCGTCTGATCATGCGCGAGGTGGTCATCATCGGCAACGGGCGCCTGGCAGAGCTGCGCTATTTCCGGCTGCTGGAAGCGGGCGGGTTTCGCATACAGGGTTTCGTGGTCGACCGTGAGTTCATCAATGCCCCGACGCTGCAGGACCTGCCGGTAAGCGCATTCGACGACATCTCTGGCCGCTATCCACCTGACAGGGTCGAAGTGATGATGGGAATCGGCCACGTCAAGTGTAATCGCGTGCGCGCCGAGCGCTTCGAGTCGCTTCGGGCGCAGGGCTATCGTTTCGTAACCTACATCAGCCCCGCCGCCAGCGTCTCACCACAGGCGCGGATCGGCGAAGGCTGCAGCATCGGCGCCGGGGCACTGATCGGACCGCAGGTGCACATCGGCGACGACGTCGTGGTCGGCACCCGCTGCATCGTCAACCACCATTGTACGATCGAGGACCACGTGTTCATGGCGGTCAACGTCGTCACCGCCGGCAATGTTCGCGTCGAGGCCTTCGCCACGCTCGGCGCCGGTGTCACGCTGCGGGACGGGATCCGCATCGGTCGCGACTGCGTCATCGGCGCCGGAGCGACCATCCTCGAGGACACGCCGGAGAAGTCGGTCTGGATTGCACCGGCGGCGGAGCGGCTGCCGATCAGCAGCGACCGACTCCCGGGACGCGACTGAAGCCGGTCACCCGCCCGGCAGAGCGCGGTCCGCCAGCCGCCATTCGCGCCGACCGTCGCGGAGAATGGCGTCTCGGTGCCGGTGCAGCCACGCGACGGTCTCGGCGACGATGTTCACGTTCGGCTTCGACAGCAGCAGGCGCCGTTCGACGACACCGGAATCCAGCAGGTGGCCGGACAGTCGGCATCGCTCCGCATCGTCCTCGATCAGCCTCAGGCCCGCCTCGACGTAGGCATCCTCGCTGCCGGCGTTCAGCCAGGCCGGCAGTCCGAGGTCGCGGATCAGGGCCCCGTCGATACTCGAGTGCATTTCAGGCCCTTTCATCGCGACTGGCACGAGCCCCTGGTAAACGGAGTCGATGAGGCTGTTGGTGGCACCGAACGGAAACGAGCTGAGGTGCAGGTCGCAGTCCGCCAGCCGCCGCGCGTAGTCGTCGTAGGCCATCGGCAGGTGGACGCGCGCATCGATCCGACCGGCAAGCGCTTTGCGCAACACCTGTGCCCGCACGGGCCCCTCATTTGGAAAGAAATGAAACTCCAGGTGGCGGCTGCTGGAAGCCGCGAGCCGCTCGCAGCAGCGGAGCAGGCGCGGCGTCAGCTTGAACATCCGCGCCGGGACGGCGATACGAATGGCCGATGCCGGCCGACCGCGTTCACGCGCGTAGCGGCGCGCTCCGTCGGGGAGTCGGAATCGGGGTTGGTAAGGGTAGCGGACGACGCGCTCGCGGTAACACGCGACATCGGTATCGATGTCCTCGCGCATCAACGCCACGTCCATCGTATCGAGCATGCTGCTGGCCGGGTGGCCCTGCGACAGGATCTGCAGCGGGGCGATGCGCTGGCCGGCAAGCAGGATCGCCCAGCCGGCCATGCCGAGGCTCGGATAGTAGACCACGTCCGGCCGCAGGTCCGCGAGGCGCTTGAGCGCAATCGGCCACTCGGCCACGCGCTTTGGCATGTCGATCAGCTCGTCACACGCGGCGGCGAAATCGTCCGGTACGTCCTGCGTCGGACCGGCATACACGAGACGGAAGTGCTCGGCCAACGCGGCGGTCGTCGGTCCGTGTACACGGTACATGGCGTGCCGCGACCCGAACTGCTCCATGACCACCAACAGCAATGGACGGTCCCGCCGCGGCGGCGGCCCGGCGTGCAGCGGAGCGGGCAACTGCCGATCCAACCAGCCACGCAGTTGCTCGTTGATCGCCATCTTGATCCGATGCTTGCCCGGCGTATCGGCGTAGCTGCTGTACATCCAGGCGCGCGCGCCGAGGACCAGGCCGAGTTCGTCGACCTGCGCGAACCGCAGCCATTCCGGCTGTTCCAGCAGGCGGTTACGCCGTTGCGCGGCACGGTCACTGAGCACGCAGCAGTCGCCCAGGAGGGACAACAGCAGCTTGACGACGAAACCTTCTCCCAGGTGCTGGCGAAACACCTGGAGCTGGTCGTCGGTCAGCGTTTCCAGCGACCGGGTCAGGGCGAAGCGACGCAGCGCATCGATCGATTCGAACCACGGCGCACCGTCCGGCCCTGCTCGAGCGAGCAGCGCACCCAGGTGTTGCGCACCGCAAAAACCGCTCGCCGCGAACAGGTCCCGCAGCTCCGGGCCCATGAGCAGCAGACGGCCTGCCGTGTCGTCCGGCATGCCGTCACGCGCGCTCAGGTACGCGCCGAGCACTGCGGCGGCTCGGGTCGCGATGGCCTCCGCTCCGGGAGCGGATACCGGGTCCGGCTCGACGCGGGCTGCCGCCGCGAGTTGCAGCAAGCCCTCGATGCCCGCTTCGAGTGCGCTCCATTCGCGTTTGAGAACTGCCTGTTCGAGCGCCTCGAGAGACAATCGATTGCCGCTGTGCATGACGACGAGTCCTGGTCCTGTTGCTGGTTTCTGGTGCGCGTGGATGTACCGGCCGGTCAACACCTGTCCGCCGGACCGAGCCGGTCCCAGAGATAGCTGAAGATCAGCGCCTCGAGACGCGCCAGCTGTTCGTTGTCGGACGCACCGGCGTGGCCGCCGACCGTGTTCTCGTAGTAGAGCAGGTCGTAACCGAGCTCATCCATCCGCGCGACCATCTTGCGCGCGTGCCCGGGGTGCACGCGGTCGTCCCTGGTCGACGTCGTGAAGAACACGCGCGGGTAAGGCATGCCCGGCCTGAGGTTGTGGTACGGCGAGTAGCGGGAGATGTAGTCCCAGTCCTCGGAATCGGGATCGCCGTACTCGGCCATCCACGAGGCGCCGGCGAGCAGGCGGTGGTAGCGCCGCATGTCGAGCAGCGGCACCTGGCAGACGATCGCGTTGAACAGGTCCGGCCGCTGCGTCAGCATCACGCCCATCAGCAGGCCGCCGTTGGAGCCGCCGCGAATGCC
>CAZOUC010000100.1:0-3066 GCA_964582825.1 uncultured Enterobacteriaceae bacterium
AGGGAGCGCCCGCACAATGGACATCGATCGCAGCAAGCCCGTCCTGGTGACCGGCGCCAGCGGCTACGTCGCCGGCTGGGTCGTTCGCCGATGCCTGGAGGAAGGCTTGACCGTGCACGCCGCTGTACGTCATCCGGACGATGCCGACAAGACCGCACACCTGCGCGGCATGGGCGACGAGCTGCCTGGCAGCATTCGCCTGTTCCGTGCCGACCTGCTGGACACAGGTTCCTACGCGGAGGCCATGCAAGGCTGCCAGGTGGTGTTTCATACCGCCTCGCCGTTCCGCCTGCACATTCGCGACCCGCAGACGGACCTCGTCGATCCGGCCGTCAACGGCACGCGCAACGTACTCGAGGAAGCGACGCGAACCGAATCGGTTCGCCGGGTCGTGGTGACGAGCAGCTGTGCGGCGATCTACGGCGACAACGCCGACCTCGAGCAGCTGCCGGGCGGTACGCTCACCGAGGCGATCTGGAACGCCAGCTCGTCGCTCGACCACCAGCCCTACGCGTACTCCAAGACCCTGGCCGAACAGGAAGCCTGGCGGCTGGCAGAAAGCCAGCAGCAGTGGGACCTAGTCACGATCAATCCATCGTTCGTCGTCGGTCCCGGGACCACGGTCCACCCGCACTCGGAGAGTTTCCGGCTGGTCCGCCAGTTCGGCGACGGCACGATGCAGATGGGCCTGCCGGACATCGGCATGGGTGCCGTCGACGTGCGTGACGTCGCCGAGGCGCACCTGCGAGCCGCCTTTCTGCCCGCGGCACAGGGACGCTACATCACCTCCGCCCACGATTCGTCGATCCCGGCCATCGCCGGCACGCTGCTCGACAAGTACGGGGATCGCTACCCGCTGCCGCGCCGGACCCTCCCCAAGCCCCTGGTCTGGCTGCTCGCGCCGATGGTCAACAAGGCCATGACCCGCAGGATGATCGCGCGCAACGCCGGCAAGCCCTGGCGCGCCGACAACAGCAAGATTCGCCGTGACCTCGGCATCGAATTCCGACCCCTGAAGGCGTCGATGGAGGACATGTTCCAGCAGATGATCGACGCCGGCTTCGTGCCGCCGCGAGGCTGAGCTGCCGTGTTGCACCCTTGAGCCGGACGGCCGTTTTTCCTCCGACGCGGCAACCTAGAATAGCGGGCATTGAATGGATGCCGCGACAGGTGGAGGCGAGTTCATGAAAACGGATACACGAGGCAGCGGGCGCGGCACCTTTCATCGTGCGCCGTCCTTCGACGAGACGATGGCGCGTCTTTCGCACCTGGGGCGCGAAGCCCAGCTCGAAGTCCTGAACCTGGGTTTTGCCGCCAGCCGGCTCAACGACGACACGCAGGTCGCCTGGCTGGAACCCAGCCTCAAGGCGCGGCGACAGCTCGCGTCGGACCGACGCATCGCCCAGGAACTGCGCCGCTGGCGCGCCCTGAACCGTCCGGAGATCGACTTCTGGGCAGGCTACGCGGAATCCGGCGGTGCCCTCCGGGCATCCTGAGGCCGTGGTGCTCACGACCCCGACAGGGCAGGTGTAATGAACGGCGCTACCCCGTTCTGGCTGCGCAAGACGCTCCAGGACATGACGGAGGCGGAATGGGAGTCGCTCTGCGACGGCTGCGGCAAGTGTTGCCTGCATAAGCTCGAGGACGAGGACAGCGGCGAGGTCCACTACACCCGGGTCGCCTGTCGCCTGCTCGACCGCAACAGCGGACGCTGTCGTGACTACGCGCATCGCTTCAGGCGCGTGCCGGAGTGTCTGGACATTCGCAGCCTCGAGCCGGCGGACTACCACTGGCTGCCGGCGACCTGCGCCTATCGCCTGGTCGCCTCCGGCCAGGACCTGCCCGACTGGCACCACCTCAGATCGGGCTGCCGGGACCTCGTGCACCGTTCGATCTGCACGGTGCGCGGGCGCACCGTGTGCGAGACCGAGATCCCGGAAGAACAGTTCATCGACGAAATCGTCCTCTGGGCGGACGACTGAGCCCGAAGCGCCGGACGCCGTCCCCTGCTGGCCGGACCGTCCGATACCGGCGCTCGCCGGCAGCGCCGCAGCGAGCCCGCGGTGTAGCATGACCGGTACCGATATCGAAGCCCGCCACCGCGGGCGCGGAGCCGGGAATCGATGCTGTTCACTGATGTCATCCGGCGCAAGCGCGACGGTGGCGAACTGGACGCGACGCAGATCCAGCGCTTCGTCGACGGCCTGAGCGACGGCAGCCTGCCCGCCGAGCAGGTCTCGGCGCTGGCGATGGCGATCCTGCTGCGCTCGATGACCCGCCGCGAGGCTGGCCTGCTGACGCGCGCGATGGCCGCTTCCGGAAGCCGGCTCGAATGGGACACGCAGGCGCTCGGCGGCCCGGTCGTCGACAAGCACTCGACGGGCGGCGTCGGCGACAAGGTCAGTCTCGTGCTCGCGCCCGTCGTTGCCGCCTGCGGCGGCTTCGTGCCGATGATTTCCGGTCGCGGCCTCGGCCACACCGGCGGCACCCTCGACAAGCTCGAGAGCATACCGGGCTACCAAGCCGCGCCGTCCCTGGAGCGCCTGCGCCAGGTCGTCGCCGAAGTCGGCTGCGCGATCATCGGCCAGACCGACGACCTGGTCCCGGCCGACCGGCGCCTGTACGCGATTCGCGACGTCACGGCGACCGTCGAATCGATTCCACTGATCACCGCGTCGATCCTGTCCAAGAAGATTGCCGCCGGCAACGAGGCGCTGGTCATGGACATCAAGGTCGGCAGCGGTGCCTTCATGGCGACACCGGACGACGCCCGCGAACTCGCGCACTCCCTCGTCGGCACGGCGGCCGCGGCGGGCCTGCCCACCCATGCCCTGATCACGGACATGAACGAGGTTCTGGGGCGCAGTGCCGGCAATGCGCTGGAGCTCGCCGAGTCGATCGCGTACCTGCGCGGCGATGCGCGCGAACCCCGATTGCACGGACTGGTGCTCGACCTGGCTGCCGAAATGCTGGTCATTGCCGGCCTGGAGGCCCATCGCCGGCGCGCCCGCGAGCGCGCCGAGGCGGCCCTGGAAGGCGGCGATGCCGCGGAGCGCTTTGCCGCCA
>CAZOUC010000100.1:3076-7959 GCA_964582825.1 uncultured Enterobacteriaceae bacterium
GCCATGGTGCGCGCCCTCGGCGGTCCCGCGGACCTGCTCGACCGGCCCGGGGCCTACCTGGCACGGGCACCGGTGCGGCTGCCGGTGGCACCGGCGCGGGCCGGCCACCTCGCCGCCGTCGATGCGCGCGCGGTGGGCACGCTGATCGTCGACCTCGGCGGCGGTCGGCAATCGATCGACGACACGATCGATCCGGCGGTGGGTCTCGACGAGGTCGCGCCGATCGGCTCGGTGGTCGGCCCCGATGCCCCGCTGGCGACGGTCCATGCCGCCACAGCCGAAGACGCCAGGCGCGCCGCCGCCGCCCTGATGGCGGCATGCCGTATCGAGGACCGTGCGCCGGATACCCGCGAGATGGTTCTCGCGCGTATCACGCCGGCCGACCTCGAGGACTGACGCGACAGGCCCGGAGCCCTTGCCCCAAACCTGCGCCTTGCTCTGGATCAACGGCCCCGGCCGGCGATATGCTCAAGCTGAATACAGGAAGGGATGCATGGAGGATACGACATGACCAGGATCTGGGTCGTCGCCGCCAGCCAGCAACTGGCCCGCCTGTTCGAGACCGAATCGATCTCGTCACCACTGACCGAAATCGAGGACTTCATCGACCCCAGCGCCCGGTTGCACGCGCGCGAACTGGAAACCGACCGGCCGGGGCGCCACCCCGGCGGCGTGAGCGGTTCCCGACACGCGATGACGCCGCGTAGCGACGTCAAGGACGAAGCCCTGCGCGTGTTCACAACCGACCTGTGCGCCGGACTGCGCGACGCGCACCACAGCGGTCGCTTCGACGAGTTGATGCTGATCGCCGAACCGCAGGTGCTGGGCGAACTGCGCGCACGCCTCGACGACACCACGCGCAAGGCCGTGCGTGGCGAGCTGGCGCGCAACCTCGTCAAGCAATCGCCCGCGGAAATCGGTCGCCACCTCGCGGAATGCCACTAACCGGGCGCCGGACCCGCAGCGGCGCCGGCCGATACGAACCTGCGACACAAACGGAGAGTCACGTGCCCATGGACCTGACCGACCACGACCTTCCCACCCTGTTCGAGCAGCTTGGCCTGGACGGGTCCGACGCCGCCATCGACGCCTTCGTCGAACAGCACCGCCCGCTGTCGACGGACGTCGATCTCGCCGACGCACCATTCTGGAACGATGCCCAGGCGACGTTCCTGCGCGAGGCGATCGACGAGGACGCCCAGTGGGCAGATGCCGTCGACACCCTGAGCACCCTGCTGCGCGCGAACTGAAGCACGGCGACCCGCAAGCGTGGACCGACAGCCCCCTGACGCCTGCACCCCGCAGGCCCTGAAGACCCGCACGCGTGAACGCGCTCGCCGGCACCTGTTTCCGCACCGGGTCGAACAGTTCGAACGGCTCGGCGTCGACCTCGTCATCGGTCGTCGCGAGGGGTACCGGATCTGGGACCTCGAGGGCCGCGAGCTGATGGACTTCCACCTCAACGGCGGCACCTACAATCTCGGTCACCGCCACCCCGACCTGATGGCGACACTGCTCGGCACCCTCGAGTACGCCGACGTCGGCAATCACCACTTCCCGAACCCGGCGCGGGCGGAGCTGGCCGAACGCCTGGCCGCCGCCACCGGCCTGCAGTACAGCGTGTTCACGGCCAGCGGCGCCGAAGCGGTCGACGTCGCGATCCGCTCGGCGCGCCACGTCACCGGGAGGCGCCGGGTGGTGGCCCTCGAGTACGGCTACCACGGCCGGACCGGGCTCGGCGGCGCGGCCGGTGCCGACGCCTCGGCCCGCTTCTTTCACAGCGACCACCCGGAAGAGTTCGCCAAGGTGCCGTTTGGCGACCTCGCCGCGATCGAGCTGTGCCTGCGCGACGGCGATGTCGCCGCGGTGCTGATGGAAACGATACCGGCCACGGTCGGCTTCCCGATCCCGCCCGACGATTACCTGCCCGGCGTGCGCGCGCTGTGTGACCGCTACGGCGCGCGCTACATCGCCGACGAGGTACAGACCGGGCTCGGTCGCACCGGGCAACTGTGGGGTGTCGAGTGCTGGGACCTGCGTCCCGATGCGCTGATTACCGGCAAGGGCCTGTCGGGCGGGCTCTACCCGGTGTCCGCCGCGGTGCTGTCCGAGGAACTCGGCGGCTGGCTCGCCGAGGACGGCTGGGGTTACGTGTCGACTTTCGGCGGCACCGAACCGGGCTGCGCCGTCGGCTGCCGGGCGCTGGAGATCTGCGCGGACCCGGCCACCCTGGACCACGTGCGCGGCATCGCCGAACGCTTCGCGCAGGGGCTCGAGGACATCCGCAGCCGCCATGCCTTCCTGACCGAAATCCGCCAGCGGGGCCTGGTGATCGGCCTGCGTTTCGATGCACCGGACGGCGGACTGCGCATGTCCGGTGCGCTGTACCAGCACGGCATCTGGGCCATGTTCGCGGGTTACGACCCGTCGGTACTGCAGTTCAAGCCGGGACTGCTGGTCGACGACGCCTACTGTGACGAGGCGCTCGAGCGACTCGAATCGGCGCTGCGCAGCATCAGCGGAAGCCCGGCGTGAACGGGCGCTTCATCGATCTCGACAGCGAGCGGCAACTGGAACTGCTCGGCGAGCTCGCGCGGCAGGCCCTGCCCGCCTGGGGCCTCGACGGGGCGTCGATCGAGCTGCTCAAACACCGGGAAAACACCGTCTACCGAATCGACGACGGGGCCGGTCGGACGGGGGTCATGCGCGTGCACCGCCTGGACTATCACTCGGATGCCGCGCTCGAGTCGGAACTGCTCTGGCTCGCCGCGCTGCGCGAAGCCGGCGTCGCCACCACCGAGGCGATCCGCTGCACCAACGGCCGCTGGTTCACGCGGGTGCGCACGCCGGCCCTGCCCGAAGGCCGTCAGGTGGACCTGCTCGCCTGGGTGCCGGGTGCGGCCATCGGCAGCGTGGAGACCGGTGTCCCGCTCACCGATCAAACACTGACGACCGTGTATCGACAAGTCGGCGAGCAGGCGGCGCGGATCCACAACGTCGGCCAGGACTGGCCGCGGCCGGCGGGCTTCGAGCGACTGGCCTGGGACGAGCGGGGCTTCTACGGTGAGGAAGGCTCCATCTGCGGCTGCTACCGCCACCTCAGCAGCCTCGACGCCGCCCAGCGCGAACTGCTGGATCGCGCCCGTGACCAATGCGACGAGATTCTCGGTCGCTTCGGCAAGGCGCCGGACCGCTACGGCCTGGTGCACGGCGACTTCCTGCCGGAAAACCTGTTCTGGGACGGCCGGACGGTGCGTCTGATCGACTGGGACGACACCGGGTTCGGCTGGCACCTGTACGATTTCGCCACCGCGCTGTTCCCGCACCTCGGCCAGGACAGCTTTGACGCCGTGCTCGCCGCCATGCTCGACGGCTACCGCCGCCACCGCGCGCTGCCGGACGAGCACCTCGACGCCCTGCCCGCCCTGATCATGGCGCGCGCCCTCTCCTACGTCGGCTGGGCGCAGTCGCGCGGCGAGGCAGGAAAGGAACTGGAGCCGCTGATCGTCGCCGTGGCCTGCGAGCTGGCCGAGGATTTCCTAGCGCAGCGCTGACGCGGGTCGGAGCGGCGGCGGCTCAGCCGGCGGGCCGACAGTGCGCGACGCGCTCGCGTTCAGCTTCGGCGGCGTGCTGACTGCCCATGGCGCGCAGCGCCGTCGCCGCGTCGCTGAAGTGCGTACAGGCCGTGTCCCGGTCGCCCTCGTCGCGCGCGACCTCGCCGAGATTGAACGTGATGATCGGCAGCAGTTCCTGCAGTCCGTGCCGCGCGGCGAGATCGCGCGCTCGCAGGAGATGTTCCCGGGCTGCAGCAGAGTCGCCCAGTTCGTTCGAGACGCCACCGAGGTTGACCAGCTCGTAGACGAGCGAGGCGTCCCAGCCGAGCTCGTCCTTGATGGCCACGGTCTTCTCGAGCAGGTCGCGAGCCTGTTCGATATCGCCACGCGACAGAGCCAGGGCACCGAGATTGCCGATGGCATCGGCCTCCGCGGCGCGGTCCCTGTTCCGGGCGTACAGGTCCGCTGCCCGCCGCAGGTGGTCCTGAGCCTCGTCGAAACGCTGCTGCCGTGTCGCAACGATTCCCAGCCCGGTCAGCACTTTGCCGCGCAGGCGATAATTCTCCGCGCTGACCGTCAACAGCAGCGCTTCGTTCAGTAGCGCGCCGGCTTCCTCGAGGTCACCCTGCGCGCGGGCCACGACGGATAGGGCGTGCAGGGCGAAGGCGCGGTCGACCTCCGAACCGGCCTGCTGCGCCAGCTCGTGCGCGCGCTCGGCCTGCCTGCGCGCCAGCGCGTAGTTGCCGCGCAGGCGCTCGATCTCGAGACCATGGGCGCGACCGAGCGCGCGCTCCTGCGCGAGGAGATCCGCACCTATCTGCTCGAAAATCCCGAGGTGATCATGGAGGCCGTCGCCGTGCTCGAGGAGCGCCAGGCCATCGATCAGGCAGAGGCCGATATCGCGCTCGTGCGCGCCAATGCCGAGGCATTGATCGAATCGCCCCATGACTGGACCGGCGGCAACCCCGATGGCGATATCACGCTGGTCGAGTTCATGGATTACCGCTGCAGCTTTTGTCGCCGCGCGGTCAGCGAGGTCGAAGGCCTGCTCGCAGCAGATGGAAATATCCGCCTCGTGCTCAAGGAATTCCCGATCCTTGGCGAAGAATCGGTGGCTGCCGCGCGCTTTGCCATCGCCACGAAACTGGTGGCGGGCGACGACGCTTACAAATCCGCGCATGACGCGCTCATGGCTTATAACGGCGCGATGAACGAGGCCGGGCTCACGCGGCTCGCCGATGCGCTCGGGCTCGATGCCCACGCGATCACGGCGGAGATGCAGAGCGATGCCGTGACCGAGGTGATCGCGGCCAACCATGCCCTTGCGCA
>CAZOUC010000101.1:0-7945 GCA_964582825.1 uncultured Enterobacteriaceae bacterium
GCTGACCCACCACTACCTGGAACGCATCGACCGTCTCAACGGGCAGTACAACGCCGTGCTGGTGACAGACCCGGCCGGCGCGCTGGCCGCCGCCGAGGCTGCGGACCGCCGCCGCCGTCAGGGCGAGAACCCACCACTGCTCGGTATCCCCCTGCTGCACAAGGATATTTTTTGCACCGAGGGTCTGCGCACCAGCTGCGGTTCGCGCATGCTCGACAATTTCGTACCGCCCTACTCGGCGACCGTGGTCGAGAAGCTGGCGGCCGCCGGTGCGGTCACGCTCGGCAAGGCCAACATGGACGAGTTCGCGATGGGGTCGTCCAACGAGACCAGCTACTACGGACCGGTACTCAATCCCTGGGACCGGACGCGGGTCGCGGGCGGGTCCTCGGGCGGCTCCGCGGCTGCGGTAGCCGCCGACCTGGCGCCGGCCGCGACGGGCACCGACACCGGGGGATCGATCCGCCAGCCGGCGGCCCTGTGCGGCATCACCGGGCTGAAACCGACCTACGGGCGTCTGTCGCGCTGGGGGATGATCGCCTTCGCCTCGAGCCTCGACCAGGCCGGACCGATGACGCGGACAGCGGCCGACGCGGCCCTGCTGCTGCAGGCGATGGCCGGCTTCGATGAACGCGACTCGACCAGTCTCGACAGACCGGTGCCGGATTACTCGGCGAACCTGGAGGCGCCGCTGGACGGCCTGCGCATCGGCGTACCGCGCGAGTACTTCGACGAACACCTGGACGCCCGGGTCGCCGACTGCGTGCGTGCGGCGCTCGGCGAGTTCGAGCGGCAGGGCGCGCGCCTCGTCGAGATCAGCCTGCCGAACAGCCCGATGTCGGTGCCCGCCTACTACGTCATCGCGCCCGCCGAGTGTTCGACCAACCTGGCCCGCTACGACGGCGTGCGCTACGGGTACCGCTGCGAGGCCCCCCGGGACCTCGAAGACATGTACAAGCGCACGCGCGCCGAGGGCTTCGGCGACGAGGTCAAGCGACGCATCCTGGTCGGCACCTACGTGCTGTCGGCCGGCTACTACGACGCCTACTACCGCAAGGCGCAGCAGGTGCGGCGACTGATCCGCGACGATTTCGCCGCCGCCTTCGACGAGGTGGACCTGATCGCCGGCCCGACCTCGCCGGCGCCGGCTTTCGGCCTCGGCGAGCGCAGCGCCGATCCCCTGCAGATGTACCTCGAGGACATTTACACGATTGCCGCCAACCTGGCCGGGCTGCCGGCCCTGTCGCTGCCGGCCGGCTTCGTCGACGGACTGCCGGTCGGCCTGCAACTGATCGCCCGGCACCTCGACGAGGCGCGGCTGCTCAATGCCGGCCACCGCTTCCAGTGCGCCACCGACTGGCACGAACGCGAGCCCGCCGATCTCGCCGGAGCCGCCGCATGAGCTGGGAAGTCGTAATCGGTCTCGAGGTGCACGTGCAGCTGGCAACCCGGTCGAAGATCTTCTCGGGCGCCGCCACGCGCTTCGGCGCCGAGCCGAACCGGCAGGCCTGCGCCATCGACCTGGCGATGCCCGGTACGCTGCCAGTACTCAACGCCGAAGCCCTGGACATGGCCGTGCGCTTCGGCCTCGCGATCGACGCCGAAATCGGCCGCCACAGCGTGTTCGATCGCAAGAACTACTTCTACCCGGACCTGCCCAAGGGCTACCAGATCAGCCAGATGGACCAGCCCATCGTCGGCCGTGGCCGCCTCGACGTCGTCCTGCCCGATGGTGGCATCAAGACCGTCGGCATCACCCGTGCGCACCTGGAAGAAGACGCCGGCAAGTCGCTGCACGAGGACTTTCACGGCATGAGCGGCATCGACCTGAATCGGGCCGGTACGCCGCTGCTCGAAATCGTCTCGGAGCCGGACCTGCGCGGTGCCGGCGAGGCGGTGGCCTATCTCAAGCAGCTGCACGGCCTGGTACGCGATCTCGGCATCTCGGACGGCAACATGGCCGAAGGATCGATGCGCTGCGACGTCAACATTTCCCTGCGGCCGGCCGGCAGTGACACGCTCGGCACGCGCACGGAGATCAAGAACGTCAATTCGTTCCGCTTCGTCGAACGCGCGATCCACTACGAGATGGAGCGCCAGCGCGACGTGCTCGAGAACGGGGGCGACGTCGTGCAGGAAACGCGCCTCTACGACGCCGACGCGAATGAGACGCGCCCGATGCGCAGCAAGGAAGTCGCCCACGATTACCGTTACTTTCCCGAGCCGGACCTGCTGCCGGTGCTTATCGACGAGGCCCACATCGAAGACGCCCGAGCGCGCCTGCCGATGCTGCGCCCGGCGCGCATGGCGCGGCTGGTCGACGAGTTCGGCTGCAGCGAGTCGGACGCGCTGCAGCTGTCGGCAAGCCGCGAACAGACCGACTACTTCGTCGCCTGCGCGCAGGCCTCCGGCAGCGCGCGCCTGGCCGGCAACTGGGTCATGGGAGACCTGGCGGCGGCGCTGAATCGCGACGGCCTGGACATCGATGCCAGCCCGGTATCCGCCGAGGCGCTTGGCCTGCTGCTGGCGCGCATCGAGGACGGCACGATTTCCGGCAAGATCGCCAAGCTGGTATTCGAGAAGATGTGGCAGGGCCAGGGCAGCGCCGACGAGATCATCGTCGCCGAGGGCCTGGCCCAGGTGTCGGACAGCGGCGCCATCGAGGCGATGGTCGACGAGGTCCTGGCGAGTAACGCGGAACAGGTCGAAAAGTACCGCGCGACGCCACCGGACAAGCGCAGGAAGATGTTCGGGTTTTTCGTCGGCCAGGTCATGAAGGCTTCCGGCGGCAAGGCCAACCCGCAGCAGGCCAACGAGATCCTGCGGCGCAAGCTCGATTGAAACCCGTCGCCGAGAGCGCCTGCCCGAGCGTCGGCACCATGTCGATGTCGGAGGTGCCTGGGCAGGCCCGTCTGCCAGGACACGCCGTGAATACGTCCGTGCAGGCTCTCCGCCGCCGTCCCTGGCGGCGGAAGGTCCTGGCAGACGGGCCTGCCCAGACACCCGCGCCGCGCGGTGCATTCGAATCGAGCGTCCGGCGCGTCGGCGCGCAGGGTCCGGGAGTCCGGCACGCGAGCGAACGACAGCAGCGGGTTCCGGGGATTGCGGCCTGGCCGCTGGCGTGTTGGACTGGTATCGAACAGCGGGTACCGACACCGCAGGCGGCCGTCACACCCCGCAGCGCAACTGCCCGGAGCGAGAGCAGCGTGAAGAAGGACAAGGCCAAGGTCATCGACGAGGTATGGACCGAGGACCGGGTGCGCAGCTTCCTGGACCTCGAGCCGCCGCCCGGCGTCGACGCCGACTACCACCGCCTGCGCCGCGCCTACCAGAGCATGCGCGCCGACGACTTCCGCCTGTTCCTGCGCTTCTTTACCGAAGCCGGCCACGACCTGGACGCACGCGGTCCGGAGGGTGAGACTGTGCTGGCGCAGATCGCCGACCACCGCTACGCCGGACCGTTTGTCGAGGCGCTGCGCGATGCCGGGGCCTCCTGAGCGGCGGCCGCTCGACTCGGGCGGCGTCGATTACCTGGTCGCGGGCTTCCGACTGCTGCGCGAGCGCGACGTACTGCCGTTCTTCCTGCTGCCGCTGACCGTCAACGTGCTGGTGTTCGGCGGCTTGATCTGGTGGAGCGTCGGCGCCTTTGCCGAGTGGCAGGCCTACGCGCTGGGCCTGGTGCCGGAATGGCTCGGCTGGCTCGAGTGGCTGCTGTGGCCGCTGTTCATCCTGTTCATCGTGCTGGTCGTGTTCTACGGCTTCGCGCTGGTTGCCAACGTCATCGCCTCACCGTTCAACGGCCTGCTCGCCGAGCGCGTCGCCGCGCGCCTGCGCCCGCCGAAGCGGCCCGAGACCGTGGGCCTGACGGCCTTCCTGGCGACGATCCCGGGCGCGGTGCTGCGCGAACTGCGCAAGCTGCTGTACTTCGCGGCCCTGGCGATCCTGATCCTGCTGGCCATGTTCACGCCGCTGTCGCCGCTCGCGCCGCTGCTGTGGTTCCTGTTCAGCGCCTGGACCCTGGCGCTGGAGTACTGCGACTTCCAGGCCGACAACGACGGCGTCGGTTTCCGCCAGCTGCGCGGCCGCGTCGCACGACGGCGCGGCCTGGCCCTGAGTTTCGGCGCCGCGACGTACGCCGCGACCCTGGTGCCGATACTCAACCTGGTGGTGATGCCCGCCGCGGTGTGTGGCGCGACGCTGATGTGGATCGAGAACTACGACGACTGAGCCCGCCGCTCAGTTCTCCAGCAGTTCGTCCGGGGGATAGGTGCAGGCGAGTTTCTCGCCGAGCAGTTCCTCGATAGGCGGCAGGCGGAATGAATCGTCCTCACAGGCAAAGCTGATCGAGGTACCGGCCGCACCGGCCCGACCGGTGCGGCCGATGCGGTGGACGTAGTCTTCCGGGTCGTCCGGAAGCGTGTAGTTGATGACGTGGCTGACGCCCTCGACGTGAATGCCGCGGCCGGCCACGTCGGTCGCCACCAGCACCCGGTACTCACCGCTGCGGAACGCTTCCAGGGTCTTCAGCCGCTTCTGCTGCGCCACCTCGCCGGACAGGATACCGACACTGACGCGGGCGCGGCGCAGGCGTTCGTAAAGGCGCCGCACCTCGTCGCGCCGGTTGGCGAACACCATCACGCTGGTCGCGGCAGGACTCGCCAGGATACCGAGCAGCAGGCGCATCTTGTCGCCGGCGCTGACCAGGTAAACCAGTTGCTCGACGTCCTGCGACGCGATGTGGTCGGGTTCGATCTCGACCCGGATAGGACGGTGCGTCCACTGGTCGGACAGGCGGATCACGTCGTCGTTGAAGGTCGCACTGAAGAACATCGTCTGGCGATGCGACTTCGGCGGCGTCTGCCGCACGATGCGCCGCACCTGCGGAATGAAGCCCATGTCGAGCATGCGATCGGCTTCGTCGATCACCAGCAGCTCGACGCGGTCGAGGTGCACCTCGCGCTGGTTGTGAAAATCGAGCAGGCGACCCGGCGTGGCGACCAGCACGTCGACGAACTGCCGTGACAGCTGCTTGCGCTGCCGCTCGTAGTCGATGCCGCCGATCAGGGCGACGACATGCATGCCGGTGAAGCGACCGAGTTCTTCCGCGTCCTTGGCGATCTGCAGCGCCAGCTCCCGCGTCGGCGCGATCACCAGCGCGCGCGGCTCACCGGCGTAACGCGGCTCGGGCGCGGGATTGTTCAGCAGATCGTGGTAGACGGTGATCAGGAATGCGGCGGTCTTTCCGGTGCCGGTCTGCGCCTTGCCGATGCAGTCGTTGCCGTTCAGGGTGTGCGGCAGGACCTCCTGCTGGATCGGCGTGCAGTGCGTGAAGCCCAGCTCGTCGATCGCCTGCTGCAACGGCGCCGGCAGACCCAGACTGTCGAAGCGCAGCGCCTCGCGGGGTACCGGCGCCTCAGTTTCGCTGGGCTCAGCCGTGTCGGTCACCGTTCCTCCATGAATCCGTTATCGATTGCACACGCCGCCTGGGGCGGGGGCGCACAAGATAGCACAGCTGGACTGTTCACGCCGTGCGCGACTTGGCGGCACTGGTGGGACGTGGCGCATGACGCTACCATGCGAGCGTCCGCGGCCGGGGTGTGTCGGGCCGCCGTCTAACAGAGAACTCACAATGCAGCGGGGAAGCAGCAGCCGATGACGCACCTGAGCACGCAGACCGGTCTGCGCGTGCTGTTGCTCGACGCCGATCCGTCGCGGGCCGCGCTGCTGCGGCACCTGCTCGAACTGATCCCGGACCTGCGCTGCAGCGTCGACATCCACCAGCCGGTATTCAGCCTGCTGCCGGAGGATTGCAGCAGCTACAGCTTCTGTTTCCTGTCGGTCGACTACAGCCCCGACGCCCTGGTCGAACTCGTCAGCCGTATCCACGACGGCGGGCGAGGACCGGTCCTGTACTGCCTGCAGAGCGACGACGACCTGCACGGGGACCGCCAGGAAACGGCGCGTGCGGTACGCGCCGGTGTGCGCGGCTACCTGTCCCGCGACGAACTGTCGGTGCGCCTGCTGCGCAGCCTGCTGGAGGAGGCGGCCGGCAGCGCGGCCACCGCGCCGGACGAGTCGACGCGCCGCGCGCAGCCGGTGCTCTCCGGCAGCGGTCACTGGCGCATGGACCTGCGCAATCACCGCGCGGCATTCGACGCCGACACGCTGACCGGCCTGGGCTACGGCGAGCAGGACATCGGCGATTCCCTGGGCGACTGGAAAGCCCTGATCCACCCGGACGACGTCGATCGCCTGCTGCGTGAGCTGCACCAGGTCCTCGACGGGAATGCCCCGCCGCACCCGGTGCACTACCGGATCCGGCAGGGCGACGGCCGCTGGCGCCAGGTCGTATCCGACGACATCTCCGTGCAGCTCGACGAGCAGGGCAGTCCGGGACTGATTCGCGGGTCTTTCTATCCCGCCGAGGAGTCCGCGACACCGCCGACGGCCGGAGCAACGGAACCGCCGTCCGCCGGGACTCGCGCCGAAGCGGCAGCCACGCCCCGCGATGCGGCCTTCGAGTCCAGCAGCACGGCCAAGCTGCTGCTGCGCAGCGACGCCTCGGGGTCGCCGCACCTGATCGATCTCAACAGCACCGCCACGCTCGACCAGCACCGGGAGCGCAGCGACCTGCTGGGCTGCGCCGGATCGGAGCTCGGTCTGGACGGCACGGACTTCGAGCTGGACACGGCGCTGGCCCGCGTCTCCGACACCGGCATAAGCGAAGCGCACCGGGTGCTTCACGATGTCGACTCCGGCCGCTGGCGCGACTACCGGCTGGACCGGCTCGACGACGGCACCGTGCTGGTCGAGTACGAAGACGTCACCGATCGGGTCGAAGCGCTGGAGCACCAGCGCCAGGAACAGGCCTTCTGGCAGCAGGTGGTGCACTCGCTGCCTGACCTGGCGCTGATTCTCGACGAAGCCGGAACGGTCAGCCGCCAGCTCGCCGGCGGCGACACGCCCTGGCGGCAGGCCGGCGAGGACACGACGACCCTGGAGGACCTGTTCGGCGACGAGGGGGCGGAGCAGTGCCGTGACGAGATCCTGCGCTGCCTGAACACCGGCAAGTCGGCCCGCTTCAGCTGCCTGCGCGGCGACCGCGAGACCGGCCACTGGCTGGAATGCCGGCTCGCTCCGCTGCAGGCCACGCCCGGCATGGGCCGCAAGGTCGTGTGTACCGCGCACGACATCAGCGAACGCATTCGCACCATCGACGAGCTGACCGGCTCGCGCGACCTGTACCTGCAGACCCTGCGCCGCGTGCCGCTGATCGTGGCCCTGAAGGACGCCGACGGCCGCTACCTGCTGGTCAACCCGCACTTCGAGGCGGCCTATGGCGTCGCCGAGGAAGACATCGTCGGCAAGACCGACTATGAGGTCTTCGAGGACGACCAGGCGACGGCGCTCTACGTCAACGACCGCAAGGTGCTGGAGAGCCTGGAGCCACTGGAGCAGAACCAGTGGCTCGGCGACGGGGAGCGTCGCCGGCGCTTCCGGCACTTCGTATTCCCGGTCTGCGGCGACGACGGCAGCGCGTCCGGCGTTTGCACCCTCGCCATCCCCCTCGACCGGCTGCCTATGGACCGCTTCGACGCCGATGCCCCCGTCGAGCGCGACGTGCTGCTGGCCGCCCGGGCGATCTTCGCCCGCGTCGAGGAAGCCCTGACCGAATCCGACGAAGCCGCCGCCGCGCGCGAACAGCTCGAGCGTCTTGCCGACGCCACGCGCCGGGCGCAGGATGTCCTGCGCCACCTCGACGGCGGCGAGCCGGACACGGGCGATTCGATCGAGGCGGCGCCGCTGGCACGTGACATCGTCGAGCTCGAGTCGCTGCTGTTGCCGGGCGACACCCGCCTCGACGTGCAGCTGGCCGAAAACCTGCCGCCCCTGACCAGCTCGCCGCTGGCCTTCCAGCAGTTGCTGCTGCGCAGCATGCGCCATG
>CAZOUC010000102.1:0-328 GCA_964582825.1 uncultured Enterobacteriaceae bacterium
GTCGCCAGCGAGGCGAACAGCGGCTGCGCCGGGAGCACGATGCCGTCCTCGATCACCGTGGGAATCTCGTAGAGGCCGCCGACGGCCTCGGGAAACAGTTCAAGCAGTCCGGTGGCGCTGCGCTGGCGCAGCCAGGCGCCGAGTCCCGGGTCTTCGGCCTGGCGTCGGCGCGCCGCGTCGAGATCGCCGGACTCGCCGGCATCGACGAGCAGTTGCGCTGCGAGTTCGGCGGCGCTCATCGGGTCTCCCGGGACGGCAGCCGTCAGTGGATTGCGAGCCGCTGCCAGACTGGTACCGGCTGCCAGTCCGCTTTGCGATATCGCCGCGT
>CAZOUC010000102.1:338-7936 GCA_964582825.1 uncultured Enterobacteriaceae bacterium
GTGAAACAAGCCCCGTGCCGGCGGCGCGGCCAGCAGGGCCAGAATGTTGCGCCCGCCCGCGGACTCCCCGAATACGGTCACCCGCTGCGGGTCACCGCCGAAAGTCGCGATGTGCTCACGCACCCACCGCAGGGCCGCCACGAGGTCGAGAAGCCCGAAGTTACCGGAGGCGTCCAGCGGGGCGTCGCCACCGTCGAGCACCGCCGGATGGGCGAACCAGCCGAACAGGCCGAGCCGGTAGTTGACCGTTACCACCACGACGTTTTCGGCCGCCGCCAGGTAGCGGCCGTCGTAATCCCCGCCGTGGCCGACCGTATTGCCGCCGCCGTGGATCCACAGCATCACCGGCGCGCCGCCTGCAGGCCGTTCGCGCGGCGCCCAGACGTTCAGGCTCAGGCAGTCCTCGCTGCCGACGATCTCGCCGTAGCGATCCCGCGGCACGCCCCCGAGCGGGCCGCCGATCTGCATGCAGGGTGAACCGAATTCGAGCGCCTCGCGCAGTCCCGTCCAGGCCGCTGCAGGTCGCGGCGCGCGCCAGCGCAGCGGGCCGTCCGGCGGCGCCGCGTAGGGCAGTCCCAGCCAGGCGTCGACGCCGCCGCCGGCATCGAATCCGACCAGCTCACCCTGCGGCAGTGCACGCCGTGTTGCGGGGTCGGCAGTCGGCGGCGGCGCGCTCGGCTCGCAGGCCGCCAGCAACACGGCCAGCAGTACCAGCAACAGGACAGAGGTCGGGCCAGGTCCTTGCGACATGATCGGTTCCCTCCCGGATCAGGGTGACGGCAACAGGTCCGCAAGCACCGCGTCGACCGCCTCGGCCCAGCCTTTGTTGGCAACGGGGCTCGCGGGACTCGGGTGCGGGATGCGCCGCACGCCGAGGCCCAGCGCCGCGGCCAGGGGTCCGAGCCGCTGCTCGGCGAATGCGCCGACGGCGACCAGTTCCCGCGGACGCAGTGACTCGATCACGATGCGCAGCAGTCGGTCGCACAGCGCGTACAGCGCGTCGCGCTCGCCGCGCGGCAGTTTGTCGGGCGTGATGTTGCGGCCGCTGTCGGCCATGAACACCAGCGGACAGTAATTGTGCACGAATCCCGCGGCGAAGAAACGCTCCGCGCTGCCGAAGCGATCGCGGGCCCAGCCCCAGAAACGGCTGCCGGACACCTCGCTGCGGGTGCAGTCAAAGCCCAGCACCGGTCGCTTCGGGTGCTTCTGCGGCGGCTGCGTTACCGGCGCCTCGATTCCCATCCAGTCGCGAACCATGGCGACGTCGCCGAACGGCACTCCGGTCTGGGCCATGCCGAACGGGCCCGGATTCATGCCGAGCATCAGGAAGCGTTTCGGTGCCCCGGCAAAGCGGCGCAGGTACAGGCGGTGCGGCCGCCAGGCATACTGCATCGGGTCGTAGATGCACGCTACGGGCGGCGCGAAGCTGAGCGTAGCCAACTGTCGCGACGCCAACCGTGTGGCGCGCGCGATGCGCTCCGGCGCGCTCACCCGAGCAAGCGACGGAAAAACGCGTCCAGGGCGCTCGATCCACCCTGCTCCCAGGCACGCAGGGCGGCGCTGCCGACCACGGCGACGTCGGCGTGCTCCCCGATGAAGCGGATGTGCTCCGGCTCGCTGATGCCGAAGCCCACACCAATCGGCAGATCGGTGAAGCGCCGGCAGCGGTCGAGGAAGCCGGCCAATTGCTCGTTCAGGTCGGTTCGCGCGCCGGTGACCCCGGTTCGCGCCACCGCGTAGACCATGCCGCGGGCCACCGCAGCGATGGCCTCGAGCCGAGCGTCGGTGTTGGTCGGCGTCATCAGCATCACCGGCGCCAGATCCCGCTCCTGCGCCGCGGCGTGCAGCACCGCCGCCTCCTCCAGCGGCAGGTCCGGCAGGATGAAACCACGACCGCCGGCATCGGCCAGTCGCGCCGCGAACCGCTCCGCGCCAAGCCGAAAGGCGGTGTTGTAGTAGCCCATCATCAGGGTCTCGAATGGGTAGGCGGCGGACACTTCGGCAAGAAACTCGAAGCACTGTTCGGTGGTGGTTCCGGCTTCGATCGACAGCTGGTTGGCGCGCACGAACAGCGGACCGTCAGCCGTCGGCTCGGAGAACGGGAACTGCAGCTCGACCAGGTCGGCACCGTGGGTCGCCATCACGTCCAGGGCGCGGCGGTTGTCGTCGAACGACGGGTAACCGCACACCACGTGGGTCATCAACAGAGGCCGCCGCCCCGCCTCGAGGCGGGCGCGGATGCGAGACTCAAGCGTCGTCATACTGGCGGGCCTTTTCGGCGATGAACTGCTTCCAGGCATCGTCGCCGAGCGCCTCGGCGATGGTGAAGATGTCCTTGTCGCCACGTCCGGACATGTTCACCAGCACGGCCTGGTCCGGCCGCATGGTCTGGGCTTCTCTGAGCGCCAGCACGAAGGCGTGGGTCGTTTCCAGCGCCGGGATCAGGCCTTCCGTACGCATCACCAGGCGCAGGGTCTCGGCGACTTCACGGTCCGAGGCAATCTCGAAGCGCACCCGCTGCTGCTCCCAGAGCCAAACCAGCACCGGGTTGACGCCGATGTAGTCGAGGCCCGCCGCCACCGAGTGGGTCGGCAGCATGTTGCCCTGCTCGTTCTGCAGGAAGAAGGTCTTGTAGCCCTGGGCAACGCCCGGCTCCGCGCCGCTGATCGCCAGGCGCGCCGCGTGCTGGCCGGGAGCGTTCCCGGTGCCGCCGGCCTCGCAACCGACCAGTTCAACGTCGTCATCGAGGAAGCCCTGAAAGATGCCGATGGCATTGGAGCCGCCGCCGACGCAGGCGTAGACCCGGTCCGGAACCCGGCCGGTCTGCTCGAGCATCTGCTCGCGCGCTTCCTGACCGATGATCGACTGGAACCAGCTGACCATTTCCGGGAACGGGTGCGGCCCGCAGGCGGTACCGAGCACGTAATGCGTGTCGGCCATGTTGGTCACCCAGTCCCGCAGGCACTCGTTGATCGCGTCTTTCAGCGTTTTCTGCCCGTCCTGCACGGCGATGACCTCGGCGCCGAGGTTCTCCATCCAGAACACGTTCGGCCGCTGCCGGGCGACGTCCAGCGCGCCCATGTAGACCCGGCAGTCGAAGCCGAAGCGGGCCGCCATGGTCGCCGTGGCGTAGCCGTGCTGCCCCGCCCCGGTCTCGGCAATGACCCGTCGCTTGCCGAGTCGCCGGCACAGCAGGCCCTGGCCCATGACGTTGTTCACCTTGTGCGAACCGGTGTGGTTGAGGTCCTCGCGCTTGACGTAGATCTGCGCGCCGCCCAGCTCGCGGCTCAGGTTGTCGAGCCGGGTCAGGGGCGTCGGCCGCCCCGAGTACTCACGCATCAGCCGGCAATAATCCTGCCAGAACGCCGGGTCGGCCTTGGCCTCGCGGAACGCCTGGCGCAGTTCCTCGATCGTCGTGTGCAGGATTTCCGGCAGAAAGCTGCCGCCGTAGTCGCCGTAGTAGCCTTCGCGGCCGGCGGGAAAGTCGAACAGGTTCATTACGCTACCGTCGCTGATTGAGCCGCGCATTATCCTTGCGCCGCAGAGTTCAGCACAAGTACGGACCTGTCACGGGTTCGTCCCACCCGGCGCCGAAAATCCGGAGAAATTCGGCTATCCTTCGCCGGTGCTGTTTCCGTCGACCGTCTTTCTGTTCGCGTTCCTGCCGGCGCTGCTGCTGGTCTACTACCTCGCGCCGCGGGCCCTGCGCAACACCATCCTGCTGCTGGCGAGTCTGCTGTTCTACGCCTGGGGCGAGACCGTCTACGTCCTGCTGATGCTGTTCGCGGTCGGCGCCAACTACCTGTTCGGACTGGCGATCGCCGCCAGCGACGCCGGCAGGCGGCGGCTGTGGGTATCGCTGGCGGTCGCCGCCAATCTCGGCCTGCTGGGCTGGTTCAAGTACGCGAACTTTCTGGTCGACAACCTCAATCGTGCCTTGATTCCCCTGGGCTTCGCCGCGATCGAGCTCGACCCGGTGCATCTGCCGCTGGGAATTTCCTTTTTCATGTTCCAGGCGATGTCCTACGTGGTCGACGTGTACCGCGGCACCTGCGAGGTGCAGCGTCGACCCGACCGCGTCGCCCTGTACATCAGCCTGTTTCCGCAGCTGATCGCCGGCCCGATAGTCCGCTACCACGACGTCGCGCAGCAGCTGGCCCATCGGTTCCACGAGTCCTCGCTGTTCGTCAGTGGCGCCCGCCGCTTCGTGCTGGGCCTGGCCAAAAAGCTGCTGATCGCCAATACCGTGGGTGAAGTCGCCGACACCGTGTTCGCCACGCCAGCCGGAGAGCTCGGCACCATGCTCGCCTGGCTCGGTATCGTGTGCTACGCGCTGCAGATCTACTTCGACTTCTCGGCCTATTCGGACATGGCGATCGGCCTCGGCCGGATGTTCGGCTTCCGTTTTCTCGAGAACTTCAACTACCCGTACATCGCCCGTTCGCTGCGCGATTTCTGGCGACGCTGGCACATTTCCCTGTCGCGCTGGTTCCGCGATTACCTGTACATCCCGCTCGGCGGCAACCGCCACTCGGCGGGCCGCACCTACGCCAACCTGTGTATCGTGTTCCTGCTGTGCGGTTTCTGGCACGGTGCGAGCTGGAACTTCATCGTCTGGGGTGCGATCCACGGCGCCTTTCTCGCCATCGAGCGGGCCGGCCTGGAACGCCTGCTCGCACGACTGCCGGCGCCGCTCGGCCACATTTACACCCTGCTGGTGGTGCTGTTCGCCTGGGTCTACTTCCGCGCCGACAACCTGGGTCACGCCAACGACTACGCGCTCGCCCTGCTCGGCCTGCACGCCGGGCACAGCGTGCCGGGCACGGTCTCGGGTCTGCTGACCGCCGACGTCATCGCCGCGCTGGCCGCCGGAATCCTGTTCTCGATGCCCGTGTACCGGCGCCTCAGTGAGCGCTGGATCATCCCTCGCCTGGCCGGTGGTGGCCTCGCCTACGGCGCCAGCCAGCTGCTGATGATCGCCGGCCTGCTGCTGGTGTCGGCGGCATTCGTCGCGGCCGGCACCTACAACCCCTTCATCTACTTCCGGTTCTGATCGTGAGCCGGGCACCGCGCTGGAGCAACCGGGTGATCATCGCCGTCTTTGTCGGCCTGCTGTGCCTGCCGGGCATCACGGCTCTGACCGGATTCGGCAACGATGCGGACATCGCCGCGCGCGAACAGCGCCGGGTCGGCCCGCTCCCCGACCTGCCCGACGACCTGGCCGCGCTGCGGGCGTTTCCGAAGGGCCTGGAGGCCTGGTTCGACGACCGCTTCGGCCTGCGCGAGCAGATGATCCTGCTGCACAACGGCGCCAAGGCGCTGCTCGGCATCTCGCCAAACGACCGCGCCATAATCGGCAAGGACGGCTGGCTGTTCATCGACCAGACGCGACTGATGGACGCCAACCGTGGCGCCTGGCCGTTTCCCGACGGCGCGCCGCAGCGGCTCGCCGCGCGCTTCGTCAGCCTGCAGGAAGGTCTCGCTGCGCGTGGCATCGCCTACGTGCAGTACACACCGCCCGACAAGCAGTCCCTGTACGCCGACCTGCTGCCTTCGCGCATCGAGTTCGTGGGGCCAAGCCGCTACCAGCAGTGGCGCGACGCGGCGCGGGCGAGCGCCCTGCACTTCGCCGACCTGTACCCTGCCCTGGAAGACTCACGCCGTCGAGGGGAGTCCCCGTACATGCAGACCGACTCACACTGGAACTGCCGTGGCGCCTATCTGGCCTACCGGGAGGTCATGACGGTATTGAACCGGCAACTCGAGCACCCGCTGCCGGTGGTTCCCGAGTCGGCCGTGCGATTCCGGCGATTCCACGACCCGATCGGACGCGACCTCGCGCGCAATTTCATCGGCGTTCCGGTGCTGTTCCCGGAGCACCACGCGATGGACTGCAGCGTCGGTGACGAACCACGGCACAGCTACTACTCGGTCGAGACCGGCAAACCCGTCACCCGCTGGGCGCTCAACGTGGCCGCCCGGCCCAGTCGGGTCGTCAACCACGACCTGCCGGACGGCCCCAGGGCGCTGGTGCTGCGCGATTCGTTCACCAATGCGATGATCGACTTTCTCAACCACTCGTTCGGCGAAGTGATCTACATGCGCCACTACGCCGACCTGCCCGATGCCGCCCTGATCGACGAAATACAACCGGACGTCGTGCTGTACGGTCACGTCGAGCGGTCGCTCGGTCGCCTCGATGTCGACGGCCCGGCCGACCTCGCGCCGGTCCGGACGCCAGACCCGGGGCGGGGATGAGGCAAAGGCATCGCCATCGGACCCCGGCGTCCCTGCCCTGACACCGCAGCCGACCAGATCAGCCGATTGCTGATGAGCGGCGCCTGACTCAGCCGCGCCGGTTCAAGGCACCGCTTCGGGTACCGGCCCGGCAATCACCTGCGACTGGCGTCGCTGTGCGTCCCACAGGCGCGCGTAGGCGCCGCCGAGCGCCAGCAACTCCTCGTGCGAGCCATTCTCGGCGACCCGCCCGTCGTCGAGAACCACGATCCGGTCCGCGTCGACGACCGTGGACAGCCGGTGGGCAATCACCAGGCTGGTATGGCCCCGGGCAATGTCGCGCAGTGCGGACAGGATGGCGCCTTCGGCCTGGCTGTCCAGCGACGAGGTGGCCTCGTCGAACACCAGGATCGGCGGACGCTTCAGCAGCGTTCGGGCGATCGCCACGCGCTGACGTTCACCGCCCGACAACTTGAGTCCGCGTTCGCCGACCAGGGTATCGACGCCGTCCGGAAGCCGGGAAACGAAGCCTTCGAGCTGGGCCAGGCGGATCGCTTCACGGACCTCGTCGGCCGAGGCGTCCGGTCGCCCGTAGCGCACGTTCTCGAGCAGGGTGTCGTTGAACAGCACGGTGTCCTGGGGGACGATGCCGATGGCGCGGCGCAGGCTCGCCTGAGTCACGTCCCGCAGGTCCTGGCCGTCGATGCTGATGCGACCCGCATCGACGTCGTAGAAACGGAACAAGAGCTTGACCAGGGTCGACTTGCCGCCGCCGCTGGCCCCGACCACGGCCACCTTCTGTCCCGGTTCGATGACCAGGTCGACGCCACGCAGAATCGGCCGGTCCGGGCGATAGCCGAACACGACGTTCTCGAAACAGACGCGACCGCTGCGAATCTCCAGCGGCTCTGCGCCGGGCCGGTCGACGACCGCGGGCCGGACCGACAGCAGCCCGAACATTTCCTCGATGCTGGCCAGCGAGCCCTTGATCTCGCGGTAGACGAAACCGAGGAAGTTGAGCGGCATGAACAGCTGCATCATGAACGCGTTGACCAGTACGAAGTCGCCGATGCTCATCTGGCCGGCCTCGATGCGCGCCGCGGCAAGCACCAGCCCGCCGGTCATCGCCGCGGCGATGATCGCTGCCTGGCCGCCGTTCAGGGCGAACAGCGACAGGCGGTTGCTGCGCCGGGCGCGCTCCCAGGTGGCCAGGTCCTCGTCGTAGCGCCGCGACTCGTAGGCTTCGTTGCCGAAGTACTTGACAGTCTCGTAGTTCAGCAGACTGTCGACGGCTCTGGTATTGGAGGCGTTGTCGGCCCGGTTCATGTCGCGCACGAAGCCGGTGCGCCACTCCGTCACCA
>CAZOUC010000103.1:0-7934 GCA_964582825.1 uncultured Enterobacteriaceae bacterium
GATGCAGCGGACACCCTCGGACAAGATACTCACCCGCGAGGCGATGGTGCGGGAACGCCAAACCCTTCGCGACGCAGGCCGAACGCGACTACCTGTTCGACAGCCGCGACTTCGACACCAACTACGAACAGACCGTGCTGTCAGGCTTCATGACCGGTGACGTCTACCGGCTGCCGGCCGGCGCCGTGGCGCTGGGCTTCGGTGCCGAGTTCCGCCGCGACGAGATCGCCTCGAACCCGGACGCGGTGGCCCGTGACGGCCTGTTCTTCGGCTTCTTCTCCGACGGCGGCGCCGCCGGCTCGGTCGACATCACCGAGGCCTTTGCCGAGGTCGAGATTCCGATCTTCGCCGGCAAGCCCTTGGCCGAAGAGCTGAACGTCAACCTGTCGACCCGCCTGACCGACCACGAGGTGTACGGCGAGAACTGGACCGAGTCGGTGAAAGTCGGCTGGCGTCCGGCCACCTCGCTGCTGGTCCGCGGCACCTACGGCACCGCGTTCCGGGCGCCTAACCTGCGCGAGCTGTACCTGCGCGCGCAGTCCGGCTTCGGCAACATCTTCGACCCCTGCCTCATTCCGGAGGCGGCCCTCGGCCCGAACGGCAACTACATCCCGGCAAACGACACCCGCGACCCGATCGTGCTGCAGAACTGTGCGGCGCAGGGCGTCGACCCGACGCTGGCCAACAACAACGGCTTCAACACCTTCAGCACCGAGCAGGCGGCTGGCGGCTCGCTGACGCTCGATCCGGAGGAGTCCGAGTCCTATTCGGTCGGCTTCGCCTGGGACCAGCCGTTCACCACGGCCTTCGACCTGTCGTTCAGCACGACCTACTACACGATCGAAGTCACCAACACGATCATCGAGCCGAGTGGCCAGTTCATCGTCAACGACTGCTACAACTCGCGCACCGGTGCCAGCGTGTTCTGCGATCGCATCACGCGTGACCTGTCGGACCCGACCTTCCCGCGCATCACGCTGCTGGACAACGGCTTCCTCAACCGTGACCAGGAAAAGGCGCGCGGCATCGACTTCAACCTGCTGTACGAAGACCAGTGGACGGTGTTCGACCGGCCGATCGAGGTCACCCTGGACGTCACCGCCAACAAGAACCTGGAGCGCTCGACCCTGTTCGTCGACGTCGAGGGCAACCAGGACTTCGAGCGCTTCGACAGCGAGACCTACTTCCCCGAGTGGAACGCGCGCGTCGGTGCCCGCTTCGACTACGGCGACTTCCGCCTGAGCTGGGAGACGCGCTTCATCGACGCCATGAAGCAGGACCCGGTCAACGTCGACGGCTTCAGCGACATCTTCAACTCGACCGGCGCCGGCATCGCCGACACCTGCCTGGGTCCGGCCAACGGCGACGTGCTGTGCTTCGACCGGGGCGACGTGCCGCAGTACTTCCTGCACAACATGTCGTTCTACTACTTCGGCGATCGCTTCACGATCGGCGGCGGACTGCGCAACGTGTTCGACAAGGCGCCTCCGCAGGTCGACGGCTCGGAGGTCCTCGCGATCAACAACACGCCGATCGGTCTGGGTTACGACATCCAGGGCCGCACGTTCTTCCTGAACGTGCAGGCGACCTTCGGCGGCGGCGCGGACTGACGCCGTCCTCGTAGGGAACCTGGTCCCCGCAGCCGACCCCCGGGGCAGCCCGCCCCGGGGGTCTTTTTTTGACTGGCCGCCGGGCGCGAATTGCCCTCAAAGGCTTAACTCCGTGGCCCGGAGTCCGTAAACTTAGAGGTTTAATTGCGGTCGAACCTCAGGCCGTTCCCGAACCGTCCATGCAACAGCAAGTGGTATGTTCATGAAGCAATTCCTGACCTTCGCACTGATCAGCCTGCTCGTCACCGCCGCGCCGCCGGCGCCGGCCAGCGACGACATCAACGCCTACCCGGTGGACCTGTGGGCGATGCGCCCGGTGATGAGCGCCGTGTCGGTCTCGCCCGACGGCAAGTACCTCGCCGTCGTGAAGATTCCGACCAAGGACGGCAAGCGCATCATTGAAGTCTATGAGACCGACAACCTCGACAAGGAGCCGTTCCGCGTCGGCGCCGATCCGATGGAAATCGGCACCATCTACTGGGCGACCGACAAGGACATCGTGATGATCCTGTTCCAGCAGGTGCGCGACAAGATCACTGGATTCAACGGCGAGGTGTTCGAGTCGCGCCTGGCCGTGCTCGACGTCGAAAGCGAGAAATTCAAGTCCTTCCGCGACTCGGACCCAGCGGTCGTCAATCTGCTGCCGAGCAAGCCGAACAAGATCATTGTCTCGTTCAGCGAGGGCACCGACACCGGTCCGAGCGAGCGCTTCTCGGAGGCCTTCGGCCCGCGCGACTACTACGAATTCGACCTCGATACCGGGCGCAAGAAACTGCTGCTGCGCGGCAAACCCTCGCTGGCGACGGTCCAGTTCGACGACGAGGGCAACCCGATCTTCGGCCAGGGCTTCAACCTCGCCGACAAGACCTACGAATTCTTTTACCGGCGCCCGGGCGAGAGCAAGTGGCACAAGTTCTACAGCATCCACGAAGACAAGCACGAGTCGCTGTGGACGGCGGTTGTCGGTCCGGATCCGGCGGCCAAGGACCACGTATTCATGATCGCCCACAACGGCCACAACACGGCCGGCTTGTGGTCTTATGACGTGGTCAACCAACGTTTCGCCGAAGCCATTTACCGCCGCAGCGACGTCGACGTACTGGGCGTGCGCGAGCACAGCAACAGCTGGGCACGACCGGACGAGATCGTCGCCGTGGCCTGGGGCAAGGACAAGGTCCACTACGAATACCTGGATCCGACCGAAGGCGCCATGTACGCCCAGCTCGAGTCGCTGATTCCCTACTCGCACGACGTCAGCGTGACGAGCCGCTCGCGTGACGGGGGAACGATGACGATCTTCAACTCCGGACCACGCGACCCGGGCTCGTATTACCTGTTCCACAAGGGCGAACTGAAGAAGATCGGCAGCCAGCAGCCCCTGTTCGACGGCAGCAAGCTGGCCGATGTCGAGTACATGGAGTTCGAGGCGCGCGACGGGCGCAAGATTCCCGCCTACGTCACAATCCCCAACGGCGAAGGCCCGTTCCCGACCGTCATCGTGCCGCACGGCGGTCCTTTCGTCGGCGAGGTCGTCGGCTGGGACCGCTGGGCGCAGATGCTGGCCAATCACGGCTACCTCGTGGCGCAGCCGCAGTACCGCGGTTCCTGGAACCACGGCCTCGAGCATTACAAGGCGGCCTTCATCAACGGCAGTGAAGCCGGCAAGGCGATGCAGGACGACAAGGACGACGTGGCCCTCGGCCTGGTCGAGAAGGGCCTGGCCGACCGCGACCGCCTGGCGATGTTCGGCTGGTCCTACGGCGGCTACGCGGCGCTCGTCGCGGCCACGCGCACGCCGCAGATCTACCAGTGCACGATCGCCGGTGCGGCCGTCGCCGACATGACCATGCAGATCAACTACTACCGCAACTCGCCGTTCCTGCGCGGTGCGATCGAGGAGCAGCAGCTCAACTACCGTGACGGCTCCATCGAGCCGGTGGACGTGGCCGATCGCGTCAACGTGCCGATGCTGATCATCCACGGCGACGTCGACGCGCGGGTGCCGGTAGACCACGCCCTCAAGTTCACCAAGCTGCTCGACAAGCACGGCAAGGGCTACGAGTACGTCGAGATCGAGGACGCCGACCACTGCTGCGTCTACTGGCAGTACGACCACAACCTGAAGATGTACGAGGCCCTGCTGGACTTCCTGGCCAACGACTGCGGCAAGGTGTCGTCGTCAACGCGCCAGGTGGCCGCGTCGTCGCCCGACTGAGCGACGTCGATGGTCACCAAGGGGGCTCTGCCCCCCTTTTTTGTGGTTTGGTCTTATGGGTTGGCGTCGACCAGGCGGTGCACGCCGCCGCCAGCCAGGTCGATGACATAGAGTTCGCCGGCCGCATCTTCGGCAAGGGACACCAGCCGCCAGTCGCTGTCGAACAGCTCCTCGAGGTCGTTGTCCTCATCCAGACGCCACACGGTGCCGGACGTGAAGTCGCCGAATACATAGGAGCCCGCCAGGGCCGGGATACCGCCGCCGCGGTAGACGAAGCCGCCGGTCACCGAGCGGCCGAGCTCGTGCGGATACTCGGCAATCGGATCGGTCAGGCCCGTCGCGTCACAGGGGTCGCCGCCGAGGTTCGGGTTGCAGTTCGCACCTTCACGGATCGGCCAGCCGTAGTTGCGACCGACCTCGATCCGGTTGATTTCCTCCCAGTCGCCCTGCCCGACGTCGCCCAGCCACAGGTCGCCGGTGGCGCTGTCGAAGCTCCAGCGCCAGGGATTGCGCAGGCCCCAGGCGAAGATCTCCGGGCAGTCGGCGGCGCCGAAACCCTGCACGCAGTCGGCGTTGCCGGCGAAGGGGTTGTCGGTCGGTATCGCGTAGCCGGTCGGTACGTCGACGTCGAGACGCAGCATCGCGCCGAGCAGATTGCCGGTGTCCTGGGCGCGGCCGTTCGGGTCGTTGCTGCCGCCACCGTCGCCGAGCCCGAGGTAAAGAAAGCCGTCGGGCCCGAAGGCCATGTGGCCGCCGTTGTGGTTGCTGGCGTCCTGCAGCACGGTCAGGCGGATCTGCTCGGAATCGGCGGCGAAGCTCTGGCCGCCATCGACACTGACGAATTCGGCGATGCGCGACTCGAGCGGCGCGCCGGGCGCCGTGTAGGACAGGAACAGGCGGCCGTTGGTCACGAAATCCGGGTGCAGGGCCAGGCCGAGCAAACCGCCCTCGCCCGTCGCCGAGACGCGATCGCGGATGTCGAGCACCACCTCTGCACTGCTCGCATCCTGCCGGTCGTCAAAGCGCAGCAGGCGACCGGCGCGCTCGATCAGGAACCACTGATCGGGCTCGCCGGGCAGCGGCACCATGGCCATCGGCGCCTCGAACGACAGGCCGGGAAAGGCCCGCTCGGTGGCAACGGCGAGCGGCTCCGGCGCGGGCGTGGGCTCCGGTGCCGGCACGTTGACCGTGACGCTGTCGCCGCCCCCGCCGCCACAGGCGGCGAGCAGCAACGACAGCGTAATGGGGGCAGCCTTACATGCTGCGCCGGTACTGGCCTCCGACATCGAAAAGCGCCTCGGTGATCTGGCCGAGGGAACAGTATCGCACCGCGTCCATCAGCGCTGCGAACCCGTTCTCCTGGTGCGTGACGGCGTGCCGGACGCGCTCGAGGGCCCGGGGCGCCTCGTCGCGGTGGCGCGCCTGGAATTCGCGCAGGCGGTGCAGCTGGCTCTGTTTTTCGTCTTCCGTCGAGCGCGCCAGCTCGATCTCCATGTTCGCGTCGTCGCCGCTGCCGAGGAAGGTGTTGACGCCGACGATCGGCAGGCTGCCGTCGTGCTTGCGGTGTTCGTAATACAGGGATTCCTCCTGGATCCTGCCGCGCTGGTAGCCGGTCTCCATCGCGCCGAGCACGCCGCCACGCTCGGAGATGCGCTCGAATTCACAGAGCACCGCCTCTTCGACGAGGTCGGTCAGCTCGTCGATGATGAAGGCGCCCTGGTTGGGATTCTCGTTCTGCGCCAGGCCCCACTCCTTGTTGATGATCAGCTGGATCGCCAGCGCGCGGCGCACGGACTCTTCCGTCGGCGTCGTGATCGCCTCGTCGTAGGCGTTGGTGTGCAGGCTGTTGCAGTTGTCGTAGATGGCGATCAGCGCCTGCAGGGTGGTGCGGATGTCGTTGAACGCCATTTCCTGCGCGTGCAGCGAACGGCCGGAGGTCTGGATGTGGTACTTGAGCTTCTGACTGCGCTCGTTGGCGCCGTAGCGTTCGCGCATCGCCGTGGCCCAGATGCGCCGCGCCACGCGACCGAGCACCGTGTACTCGGGATCCATGCCGTTGCTGAAGAAGAAGCTCAGGTTCGGCGCGAAGTCATCGATGTGCATGCCGCGACCGAGGTAGGTCTCGACGAAGGTGAAGCCGTTCGACAGCGTGAAGGCGAGCTGCGAGATCGGGTTCGCGCCGGCCTCGGCGATGTGGTAACCGGAGATCGACACCGAGTAGAAATTGCGGATCTCGTGATCGATGAAGTACTGCTGGATGTCGCCCATCATCCGCAGGCTGAACTCGGTCGAGAAGATGCAGGTGTTCTGGCCCTGGTCTTCCTTGAGGATGTCCGCCTGCACGGTGCCGCGTACCGCTTTCAGGGTCGCCGCGCGCAGCGCCGCGTACTCGGCCTCGCCGGGCGCCCGGCCCTGCTCCGCCGTGAAGCGCTCGACCTGCTGGTCGATCGCCGTGTTGAGAAACATGGCGAGAATCGTCGGCGCCGGGCCGTTGATCGTCATCGACACCGAGGTCGACGGGCTGCACAGGTCGAAGCCGTCGAACAGCACCTTCATGTCGTCAAGGGTCGCGATCGACACGCCGGCGTTGCCGACCTTGCCGTAGATGTCGGGTCGCTCGTCCGGGTCGAAACCGTACAGGGTCACCGAGTCGAAGGCCGTCGACAGGCGCTTGGCCTCACTGTGCTCCGACAGGCGCTTGAAGCGCCGGTTGGTGCGGAAGGCGTCGCCCTCGCCGGCGAACAGGCGCGTCGGGTCCTCGCCCTCGCGCTTGAACGGGAATACGCCGGCCGTGAACGGAAACATCCCCGGCAGGTTTTCCTTCATGCGCCACTTCAGCAGTTCGCCGTGATCCTCGTACTTCGGCAGCGCGACGCGCGGGATACGGCTGCCGGAAAGGGACTCGCGGTACAGGCCATTGCGGATCCTGCGGCCGCGGATTTCGACCTCGTGTTCGTCGCCGCTGTAGGCCGCGACGACCGCCGGCCAGTCCTCGAGCAGGCGCCGTGCCTCGGCGTCCTGGCGCGCGCGACGCTCCGCGACCAGCGGCTCGATCGAGTCGGCGCCCTGCCCGGCCCGCTCGAGCATCTGCGCCGTGGCCGACAGCTGCTGGATCTCCCGCGCCAGGCCCGCCTGTTCGTCGACGCGGCGGTGGTAGGCGCGCACCGTGTCGGCGATCTCCGCCAGGTAGCGCTGGCGCTGCGGCGGCACGATCACCGATTTCTCCGACGACATGCGCACCTTGACCGGTTCGAGGCGGCTTGCGAAATCGCGCAGGCCACGCTCGCGCAGCAAACCCTTCAAGTGCTGGTAGGCGGCGGTGACGCCGTCGTCGTTGAAGTGCGAGGCGATGGAGCCGAACACCGGCATCTCTTCCGGGCGCTGGCCGAAAGCCTCGCGATTGCGCTGCACCTGCTTGCAGACGTCGCGGTAGGCGTCGTCGGCGCCCCTGCGGTCGAACTTGTTGATCACCACCAGCTCGGCAAAGTCGAGCATGTCGATCTTCTCGAGCTGGCTCTGGGCGCCGAACTCGGGCGTCATCACGTACATCGCGACGTCGACGAGGTCGACGATGCGGGCGTCCGCCTGGCCGATGCCGGGCGTTTCGACGATGACGAGGTCGAAGCCGGCCAGACGCGTTGCGGCGATCACGTCGCTGAGCGCCACGGGCACCTCGCCGGTTGCGCCGCGGGTGCCGATCGAGCGCATGTAGACGTTCGGGTGGTAGATCGCGTTCATGCGGATGCGGTCGCCGAGCAGCGCGCCGCCGGTCTTACGCCGGGTCGGGTCGATGGCGAGGATCGCGATCTTCAGGTCGTCACCGCTGTCGAGGCGGAAGCGGCGGATCATTTCGTCGGTCAGCGAGGACTTGCCGGCGCCGCCGGTACCGGTGATGCCGAGCACCGGCACCCGGCCGTCGAGAAAGCGGGCCTGCTCGCGCAGGGTGGCCCGCTGCTCGCTGGCGAGCTCGTCGCGTTCGATCGCCGTGATCAGGCGCGCCAGCACGCGGTGGTCGCCCTGGCCGAGCGCGTCGAGCGCCGGCAGCGCAGCGCCCTCGAGACGGCAGCGCGCCAGCATGTCGTCGATCATGCCCTGCAGGCCGAGCTGCT
>CAZOUC010000104.1:0-7923 GCA_964582825.1 uncultured Enterobacteriaceae bacterium
GGCGACGTGCTCTGCGAACTCGCCGTCGAGGACCGCGAAGTGCGCCTGCAGGAGGCCGAGTCGGCGGTGGCACGTGCGCAGCTCGAATACGACGGCGCCCAGCGCCTTCGCTCTGAAGGGCGGCAGTCGCGCACGGCGATCGCAGCGGCCCGAGCAGCGTTGGACTCGGCGCTGGCGGCCCGTGCCCGGGCGCGCCTGAACCTCGAGAACACGCGGGTGCGCGCCCCCTTCGCAGGCATGGTCGAGCGCTACCCGGTGGAGATCGGCAGTTTCGTGAATTCCGGACAGACCTGCGCCCGCCTGCTGCAGCTCGATCCGTTGGTCATCGCCGGGCGGGTTTCAGAAGCGGAAGTCGGCCGGCTGCAACTCGGCAGTCGCGCCTCCGGTACGCTGCTGTCCGGTGAGCAGGTCGAAGGCGAGCTGGTGTTCATCGGTCACGAGGCCGACGAGGTCACGCGCACCTTCCGCGTCGAAGTGTCGGTACCCAACGAGTCCTACCGCCTGCGCTCCGGGATCAGCGCCGACCTGACGGTGCCGCTGGAGCCGGTGCAGGCACACCGAGTGCCCTCGGCGCTGCTGTCGCTGGATGACCGGGGCCGGATCGGCCTGCGCATCGTCGACGACGAGGACCAGGTGCGCTTCGTACTGGTCGAGCTGGTCGGTGACGACGTCGACGGCGTCTGGGTCTCCGGGTTGCCAGAGCGCGCGCTGCTGATCACCGTGGGTCAGGAATACGTCAGCAACGGCCAGCAGGTTGCGGTCAGCCTGGAAACCGGCCGCGCCGCGCCATGAACCTGCTCACGCCGGCCGTCACGCACTATCGCAGCACCTTCTCCATCCTGCTGCTGATCCTCGTCGCCGGCCTGTACAGCTACCGCAACATGGCTGTCGAGGCGTCGCCCGAAGTCAAGGTGCCGTTCGTGCTGGTCAGCGTCGTGCTCGAGGGCGTGTCGCCCGAGGACGGCGCGCGGCTTCTGGTGCGGCCGCTCGAGAAGGAACTCAAGGCCCTGCGCAACCTCGATGAGATCGAGGCCACGGCACGCGAGTCGTCGGCGACGATCATCGTCAAGTTCGAAGCCGGATCAATGGATTCGTCCGATGCCGTGAACGAGGTGCAGGCTGCCGTCGACCGCGCCAAGGGCGAGTTGCCGGCAGATGCCGAGGAGCCGATGGTCGAGGAACTGACGGCGAACGACTTTCCGGCCATTACCGTGGTCCTGTCGCCGATCGGTCAGACCAGCGAGCGCTCGGTGTTTCGATCGGCGCAGTTCCTCAAGCGCGAGCTGGAGGGTCTGCCGGACGTGCTCGAGGTCAACATGGTGGGGCACCGCGAGGAGGTGGTCGAGACCCTCGTCGATCCGGCCCGTCTCGAGCACTACGGCATCACCAGCAGCGAGCTGATCAACGCCGTGCTCGGCAACAACCTGCTGGTCCCGGCCGGCGAGCTCGACACGGCCGCCGGGCGCTTTTCGGTCAAGGTGCCGGGCCTGATCGAGGACTACCGCGACGTGCAGGGCATCCCGATCAAATCGACGCCGCAGGGCGCGGTGACGCTCGGCGACGTCACCGACATCCGCCGCACCTTCAAGGACCCGGACCGCTTCACCACCTACAGCACCCGCCCGGCGATCATGCTCGAGGTCGAGAAGCGCCTCGGCGCCAACCAGATCGACGTGTCGCGCCTGGTCCGCGAGCGGGTCGCCGCGCTGCGCGACCAGATCTCGCCCGGCGTCGAGATCGATTACGCGGTCGATCAGGCGGGCTTCTCGGAATCCCTGGTGCAGGAAATGCGCGGCAACATCATCACCGCGATGGCGCTGGTGATGATCATCGTCATCGGCGCGCTCGGCTTCCGGTCGGGCCTGCTGGTTGGCATGGGCGTGCCGTTTTCGCTGCTGATGTCGCTGATCGGCCTGATCTATCTCGGCTACACCTTCAACCTGATGGTCATGTTCGGCATGATGCTCGCGCTCGGTATGCTGATCGACGGTGCCATCGTCGTCACCGAGTTTGCCGACCGGCGCATGGCCGAGGGGCTGGACAGCCGCACGGCCTACTTCGAGGCGGTCAAGCGCATGTTCTGGCCGGTGGCCGCGTCCACGGCCACGACCCTGGCGGCTTTCCTGCCCTTGATGTTCTGGCCGGGCGTCGCCGGTGAGTTCATGGGCTACCTGCCGACGACCGTGTTCTGGGTGCTGGCGGCCTCGCTGCTCTATGCGCTGTTCTTTGCCCCGGTGATCGGTTCACTGCTCGGCATGACCTCGATGGACCCGGCAACGCGGCAATACCTGCGCACCCTGGAGTCGGAGTCGCCGACCCGCCTCGTCGGCCACACCGGCCGCTACGCGCGCCTGCTCCAGTCGCTGCTGCGCCAGCCCCTGCTGGTCGCGGCTGCCGTGGGGGCGCTGCTGGTGCTGGTGTTCTGGGCTTATGGGCGCTTCAACTCGGGCATGATGTTTTTCGCCGAGACCGAGGAGCAGTACGGCGTCGTCGCGGTTCGGGCGCAGGGCAACCTGTCGGTGCAGGAGCAGCGCGCGCTGGTCAACAGCGTCGAACGGGTCGTGCTGGGGGTCGACGGCGTGCGTTCGACCTACGCGACCAGCGGCTCCGGCGGTGGCGGTGCCCGCATCCGGGCCAAGGACGAGATCGGCACCATTCTGGTCGAGCTGATCGACCCGGCGAAGCTGGGCCGCTCGACGCACGCCGTGTTTGCGGAGATCCGCGAGGCCACCTCCGGTTTTGCCGGCATCATCGTCACCGCCGACGTGTTCGAGGGCGGGCCGCCGGTCGGCAAGCCGGTGCAACTGCAGCTCGAGTCGGTGGACCGCGACAAGCTGCTGGCCGAGACGCGGCGCCTGCGCGCGTACATCGAGAATGAAATCGAGGGCGTGCGTGACGTCACGGACAGCACGCCGCTGCCGGGCATCGAGTGGCAGATGGAAGTCGACCGGGCGCGCGCCGCGCAGATGGGTGTCAGCGTGATCGACGTCGGCCGCGCCGTGCAGCTGGTCACCAACGGCGTGCTGATCGGGGAGTACCGGCCCGACGACTCCGACGAGGAAGTCGAGATTCGCGTCCGTTACCCGGAATCCGCGCGCGGTCTGCAGGCGCTCGACACGCTGACCGTCAATACGCCGTCCGGTCCCGTGCCGGTGTCGAGCTTCGTCAAGCGCGTGCCGAGCCCGGCAGTGGACCAGGTCAAGCGCGTCGACGCCATCGACGTGCTGACCATCGAGACGGACCTCGAGCCGGGCTATCTGGCCGACGACGTCGTGCGCGAGCTGCAGGCCTGGCTCCGCGACAATCCGCTAGACCCGGCGGTCGCCATCAGCTTCCGGGGCGCCAACGAGGAGCAGGAGGAGTCCGCGGCGTTTCTCGGCGCGGCGTTCTCACTGGCGCTGTTCCTGATGTTCGTGCTGCTGGTGACGCAGTTCAACAGTTTCTACCACGGTCTGCTGATTCTGTCCTCGGTGGTGCTGTCGACCATCGGCGTGCTGCTCGGCCTGCTGATCTTCCGCGATACCTTCAGTACGATCCTGACCGGGACCGGCATCGTCGCGCTGGCCGGCATCGTCGTGAACAACAACATCGTGCTGATCGACACCTTCAATGTCGTGCGCCGTCAACAGCCGGAGCTGTCGATCGAGGAGGCCGTGGTTCGAGCCTGCGCGCAGCGGCTGCGGCCGGTATTCCTGACTACCGCGACCACCGTGCTCGGCCTGCTGCCCCTCGCACTCGGCGCCAGCGTCGACCTGCTCGGGCGCGAGATCATCCTCGACGGCGTGGTGGCGTCGTACTTCAAGCCGGTCGCCAGCGCGATCGTCTACGGACTGGTGTTCGCCACCCTGCTCACGCTGCTGTTCACGCCGGTAATGCTGGTGCTGCCGAGCCACGTTCGCGAACGCCTGCAGCCGCTGTTCGCCCGCCGACGCGCAAGCGTCTGACCCGGGCGCTGCGCCCGCGGCCGCAGTCCGCTATCATCGACGCCAGTCGCGTCCCATATGGGAGGCCCAAGTGTCGAGTCACGCCGCGTCCCTGGCACCGATACCCGCGCACGAGCAGATCACCCGTCTGTTCAGGAGCTGCATGGAATTCACGCTGGGCTCCGCGCGCTTCATCGACAAGACCGAGGAACTGCGCCGGGTCGGCATCAACGCCCAGGTGCTCGCAGCGCGCTCGCGGCGTGGCGGCGTCGTTCTCGGTGTGCTGGTCGGCGAAATCAGCCGCCTCACCGTGGCCACCAACGAGGTGCTGGAGACCCTGTCCGACAGCGGTTCCGGGCTGGCCCGCACCGCCATGTCCGCCTCCGCCGGCGGACACCGATTGCTGCACTACCGCAGCGCCAGCGAACGCGGTCTCGAGTTCCGAACCCACGCCGTACTCGCTGACGCCTACCGTTGGCAGCGGCGCGAACTGTTCGCCCAGCTGCACGAGGTCGAAACCGGTTTCCGCCGCAACCTGGATGTGCTGGCCGAACTCGAGCGCATGACGGTATTCATCCCGGCGCTGATCAGCCTGATCCGGATCAACGTGGCCGAGTACCGGGAGTCGACCGAGCAGTTTCTCGCCACGGTTGAGGAGCTCGCCCAGTTCCGGGAATTCGTGCTGGACGCCACGGCGTCGATGCGTCGAGCCCTCGAAGAGGCGCTGATGCTGCTGGATCAGCTGGAACAGATGGAGTAGCAAGGTCATGCTCAAGCAGGAGCTCTACAGCGCGAACGACCACACCTGGTACGTGTTCTGCCGTGATCCGGACAAGATCGCCAGCGTCATCGACACCAACGAGTACCTGATCGTCAGCGGCGGCGAAGCGGTAGCGATGGATCCCGGTGGCTCGGAGATCTTTCCGCAGGTCGTGGCGGCGTTCTCCGAAGCGATCAGCGTCGACCGGATTCGGCACTTCCTCGCGAGTCACCAGGATCCCGACATCATCTCGTCGCTGCCGCTGTGGATGGGTCTTTGCCCCGGAGCCAAGGTCCACATGCCCTGGCTGTGGAGCGGATTCATCGCGCACTTCGGGCACCAGTACACGGATCGATTCGTCAAGGTGCCGGACGAAGGCGGCACGATCCGACTGGGCCGCGAGCGCGAGCTGCAGCTGATTCCGGCGCACTACTGCCACTCGTCGGGCAACCTGAATCTCTACGACCCGCAGGCGCGCATTCTGTTTTCCGGTGACATCGGCGCGGCACTGCTGCCGGACGACTACAGTTCCGTTTTCGTTGCCGACTTCGGTGCCCACGTGCAGTACATGGAAGCCTTCCACCGGCGTTGGATGCCTTCGAATCGCGCCAAGAACGACTGGGTGGCACGGGTCCGCGAACTCGACGTCGACATGTTGTGTCCGCAGCACGGCGCGGTGATGCGAGGCGAGCAGGTCGGCGAATTCCTCGACTGGTTCGGTCGGCTCGAAGTCGGCAGCGGTGTCGCCTGAGCCGATCAGTCCTGCGGCGCGGCGACGCCGGCGTAGCGCCGGTACACGGCGCGGGCCTCGCGGAACTGTTGCAGTGACCTGTCGACGTACTGCCGGACCTCGTCCTGGTAGCCATCCGTGGATGCGGACCACACCCGGTTGATGTAGCGCTCGCCGGCGGCGAAGTCGGACATGACGTCGGCATAAGCCTGCAGGCCGAACAGGGACTTCATGCTGTCGCGCGCCGCCGCGAAGTTTTCGAGGTCCTCGCGCAGGCGTCGGTCGATCTCGAAGCGCATCTCGTAGGTCGGAATGCTGTCCTTGTCGGCGGCGAGTTGCTCGAGCTGGCCGATGATATTGTCGAGGCTGACCGCCATGGTTCCGCGATCGCTGGCGAGGCGATCGCCGTGGTTAGCGGCGGCACGCGCGGCGCGCTTGACGAGTACGACGCCGACGGCGCCGACGAGCATCAGCGGCGCGAACAACAGCCAGTTGACGGACGCCGCGTCGAGTGAGGCGAGGTAGGCGCCGCCCACGAAAGCCACGATGACCAGCAGTCGTCCCATCGTCATGCCCCGAGTATGGTGCGGATCGCGTTGCCGACGCCCACCAGGGCTTCGCCGACGATCAGGCCGGCGGCGATCGGGATGCCGACGTTGTCGGACCAGGCCACGCCCCGGCTGCGGTCGGCGATCTCGCGGGCGAGCGTGCCGAGCGAGTAGGTCAGCACGATGTTGAAGGGCAGGTAGAAACCCAGCCCCACGGTGATGCCGAGTCCGGTCTGCAGGGCGCTGAGCAGCGCACCCAGCGCGGCGCCGGCCAGGTACTTCTCGGCCGGCACCTCGCCGCCGGTGATGCCGGCGACCATCGAGGCCAGGGCCTGGCCCTGCGGCGCCGGCAAGGCGTCGGAGCCGAGCGTGAACGCTTCGTGCAGTACGAAGATCAGCACGATGATCAGCACCGGCCCGAGCCAGGCACCCAGAAACTGGCCCCACTGCTGCATGCGCGGCGTCGCTCCCACCAGGTAGCCGGTCTTGAGGTCCAGCATCAGGTCGGTCGCCTGACTCATCGCCACACAGGTGGCGGCGCCGACCGTGATCGCGGCGACGATCGCCTGCGTGGTGTCCATGCCGTTGGTGATGATGATCAGCAGGGTGACCGCGATCAGGGTCATGCCGGACAACGGCGACCAGTTGGTACGGCCGATCGCCTCGGACAGGATCACGCCCGCCATCCACACCCACAGGGTGCCGAGCACTCCCATCGCCAGGCCCCGGCCGAGGCCGACGCCATCGGTCGAGGCAAAAGCGATCGCCACCAGCAGGACGGCGCAGGCCACCACCGCGATGTACAGCAGGCGGATCGGCATTTCGTCACGGCTGGCGACACTGTCGGTCTTGGCGCTGTTCTGCATCGATCGAACCGCCGAGACGATCAGGGGAAAGGCGCTGATCACGCCCACGACGGCGCCGCCGATCAGCATGCCGATGCCGGTCGGGCGGAACAGATCCAGTCGCAGGACTTCCGGGTCGTACACGGTCGCGCCGCCGGCGTCGACCGGCAGGGCGCCGCTCAGGTGCAGGAGCGGTGCCAGCAGCCAGTAACAGACGAAACCGCCGATGATGAAAGCGACACCCCCGCGACCGGCAATGAAGCCGACACCGATGGTCATCAGCGACAGGTACCAGATGCCGTTCAGGTACTCGGGCAGCAGTACGCCGCCGGCCAGCCCGTTGATCCAGCCGAACAGGTCGAAATTCTCGACACCGGCAGAGATGCTGGCGAAGTGGGCCAGCCCGGAAACGAGCATCGCCGCAACCAGCAGCTGCGCCTTGTAGATGCCCGCGCCGGGCGACTTGAGAATGGTTGCCACCGCGACGCCGCCGGGATAGGTCAGGCGCTCGAAATCGATCATCTGCTTGCGCAGCGGAATGATGAAGGCGATGCCGAGAAAGGCGCCGGCAATGGCGCCGAAGGTCAGAACGTACGGGTTGAACTCGGTCGCGTAGCCGAGGATGAAGATCGCCGGAACGCTGAACATCATGCCGGACGACGCGCCGTTGACGCCGCTGGCGATGGTCTGCACGACGTTGTTCTCGACGATCGAGCGGCGCCTGAGGATACCGCGCAGGATGCCGAAGCCGAGGATCGCGGCGAGCTCCGACCCCTCGATCGAGAAGCCCAGCTTGAGCGAGGCGTAGCCCACCGACACGGCGATCACGGCGCCGAGCAGGTAGCCGACGACGATCGCGTGTCCGGACAGTTCCGGGTACGGTCCGCGGGTGATCGGCTGCACGCCCGGGCGCGGGTCCTCGGTCACGGGCCGGTCCTTGTTCGTTATCGATTGCGGGACGCGGCTTACTGTACTGGAGAGATGGCCGCGATGCGACCGGGACGCCGGTCTCAGTCCTGGCGGAACAGCTCGACGATGCGCCGGTCGACCCAGCTGTCCAGACGCCAGTTCATCAGGTAGCCGCAGTGACCGCCCCAGTCCGTCACCTCGATCTGCA
>CAZOUC010000105.1:0-7922 GCA_964582825.1 uncultured Enterobacteriaceae bacterium
AATGCCGTCGAATACAATTATCGTCTATGTTGGGGATTAATCAGAGTTTCCCTAAATTGACATGAAGGTGGGGAGTACCATCTTTAGGCATGGGATTTTGCCTTAGTTTCCAGCGGTATCTTTCCATTTCAGAAATCAGCATATCATCGAAAATGCCTAGTGCTCCATATGTAGCATCCTTACTAATGCTGTAAGTCATTAACGCTGACTTTCCTGAAAACTGGCTTTGACCTTCTATCTTTGATACTTGGTTTCCTTGGAATCTAGCGCAACTAGTTGTCATACAAACGATAGCTATAATTATAAATATGTTTTTGATCATGGTATTACTCTCCTTTGTAAATTTAGGTAGTTAACGATTAAGCTAAGCGGCGCGCTTTAGCGCGTCCGGCGGAGGCCCGAAGGGCCGGAAGGAACTTGAGCGGCTTGTTATGTATTCCGAAGCAGGATTTTTGCGGTAATGATGACAGGATTATTTTCATAGCCCAGCTCACTAAATTTCATGACTTTCTCCCTGATATCCTCCGGGGAAAGAAAGTACCATCCTTTCTTTCGCATGAACTGCTTAACCTGCTCAGATTCTCTTCGGTGAATCTTTCCTGCAGCGAGACCCAAACGGAGTTTGGTTTTTGGGGATATCATTCCCCAATTGATTAACTCCAGCCTCAAGCGTTCAAATATCACTTCCCTATAGCGTTCACATGTGAAAAGTTTGTATCGACCCTCTGGCTTTTCGAATGATTCGTTCAGGTGATCCAGACTAACACCGGGCGAATCCAGAAATGATTTAGCTTCAATGACTAATAGCTCATCGTTCTGGCGTGAATACGCAAGTATATCTATCTCTGGCCGTGGCATAGAGGGACGGCCAACGTTCCTCTTTTCTTCCTTGGTTAGTTCTACCTTGAATGAGCGTCGAATCCAGTATCCGCTGGCTTCTAGTAAATCGCAAACTATCGTCTCAAAGTGGTCCATTTGCAGTTCCCTTATACATAACATTTGTATATCGAGCGCGCTCGCTTTGCACCTGCCTGGCCAAGCGGGATCGCTTCAAGTGTTTGATTCTCCGCGCACTGTCTGCATGGCGCAATGATGAAATTGGACTAAGCGAGCATGCTCGGTTATGGACTGTCGCCCGCCCCGTATCCCGCCGCTGTTTCTTCCAGGCCATTGAATTTCCTGCGTTCCTGAACTGCGCTCGCTTACAGGCGGGCGGTCCGATTCGGCGATTCGAGGCCTCTGGTTTGACACAGGACGATTATACTGTATAAATATACACTACCTGGTTGGTAAATGGATTTGCCATGCCCAGTGCGTTCATCGAATCTGTGCGCAGCGAGATTCGCTTGCGTGGCTACAGCCTGTCGACAGAGAAGGCCTACCTGAGCTGGATTCGTCGCTACATCCGATTTATCGACCGAAAACACCCTGCTGCGGTTGGCGCCACCGAGGTCAAAGCGTTCCTGAGCTGGCTGGCGACCGAACGCCACGTTGCCGTCAATACTCAGAAGGTCGCGTTGAACGCCCTGGTCTTCCTGTATCACAAGGTGCTCAGGCAGGAGCTGGGCGACCTGGGCTTTGCGCTGGCGACACGGCAACGGACGCTGCCGACGGTGCTCGATCCACGCGAAGTTCGCCAGGTCATAGACGAATTGCAGGGCCACACTCGCCTGGCCGTTCAGTTGATGTACGGCAGTGGCCTCAGGGTGTCTGAAGCACTCCGGCTGCGCGTCCAGGACGTTGACCTGGTGCGCGCTGCCGTGATGGTTCGCGACGCCAAGGGTCGCAAGGATCGCCAGACGCTGTTGAGCCAGAGCCTGAAGGACCCGTTGCAGGCACAGGTCGAGCGTGCCGTTGCCATTCAACGCCAGGATAATCAGCAAGACATCGGGTGTTCGATGCCAATAGCACTGGCTCGCAAGTATCCGAATGCGTACAGGTCGCCTGCCTGGGCATTCCTGTTTCCTTCGAGCCAGTTGTGCACACATCCAGTTTCCGGAGTCTGCTGCCGACACCATCTGCACCAGACCGTGATCAGGCGCGCCTTGCGGCGCGCAGTGGAGCGCGCCGGCCTGTCACACCGGCGGATCAATTGCCACACGTTCAGGCACTCGTTCGCGACCCAGATGCTGGCCAGTGGCGCGGACATTCGCACCGTGCAGGAACTCCTGGGCCACAATGACGTGAAGACCACCCAGATCTACACGCACGTTCTGGGGCAGCACCACGCCGCGGCACGCAGCCCGCTGGATGCCCTGGGTTGAGCGCCGGGTCTACTGCAGATTCAGCCGCTGGTCGGGCGCCGGTTGCGTCCGGGCGTCGACGTCATCCGCACTTGGAATCGCCGCAATTGAGGCAGGTCAGGCAGCCGTCCAGCAGAATCACGGCTTTGGTCAGGCACTTGTTGCACAGCTGGGCGCTGGGCGGAAAGGGGTTGTCGGCGTCCGCCGGCGCGACATCGCCACGGCTGGCCTCGTACTGGGCGCGCTTGTCGTCGAGGATGCGGCGCTGGTGCTCGCTCATGTCCTCGTGCTCGATCATGCCGATCGATTTCAGGTGCGTCTCGATGCAGTCGCCGATCTCGGCGACCAGCGAGGGCATGAAGCGGCCGCCGCGCTTGAAGTAGCCGCCCTTCGGGTCGAATACGCCCTTGAGTTCCTCGACCAGGAAGGTGCAGTCGCCGCCCTTGCGGAACACGGCGGAGACGACGCGCGTCAGCGCCAGCACCCACTGGAAGTGCTCCATGCTCTTGCTGTTGATGAAAATCTCGTAGGGCCGGCGCTGCTCGTGCTCGGTGCCCGCGTTGAGCACGATGTCGTTGATGGTGATGTACAGGGCATGCTCCGAGAGCGGCGTCTTGATCTTGTAGGTGCTGCCGCGCAGCGCCTCGGGTCGCGAGACGTTCTCGTGCATCTCCTCGATGGCGCGGCTGAGCTCCTCGTCGGCCGGCGTCTCATTCGGCGCCTTGACCTTGTAGGCGACGATCTTCCTGTCGATTTTGACGGTCATCGGGCGTTCCTCAGAATTTGCCGTAATAGCCTTCTTTCATTGCGTCGTAGAGATTGGCGGCGCTGTGTACCTCGCCGTCGTACTCGATCTGCTCGTTGCCCTTCACCTCGACGACGCTGCCGTCCTCCAGGGTGAACTGGTACACGGTGTTCTCGAGGTCACGCTCCTTGACCAGTACGCCCTGGAAGGCCTCGGGGTTGAAGCGGAACGTGGTGCAGCCCTTCAGGCCCTTTTCGTAGGCGTAGCGATAAATGTCCTTGAAGTCTTCAAAGTCCGTGTCAGTCGGCACGTTGATCGTCTTCGAAATCGACGAGTCGACCCAGCGCTGCGCCGCGGCCTGGATGTCGACGTGCTGCAGCGGGCGGACGTCGTCGCTGGTCAGGAAATAGTCCGGCAGGTCTTCGATACGGGCGTCGGCATCGACCAGGGCCCGGTACGCGAGCAGCTCGAACGACTGTACCTCGACCTTTTCCTTGCTCTTCTTGCCCTCGCGGATCACGTTGCGCGAGTAGCTGTGTGCGAAGCTCGGCTCGATGCCGTTGGAGGCGTTGTTGGCGAGCGACAGGCTGATCGTGCCGGTCGGCGCCACCGAGGTGTGGTGGGTGAAGCGGCAGCCCGCTTCGGCGAGCTGCTCGACGAGCTGTTCGTCCACATCGGCAATGCGCTGCATGTAGCGGGAATAGCGCGCGTGCAGCACGCGGCCCTTGACGCGGTCGCCGGCCTGGTAGCCGTCCTTTGCCATCTCCGGGCGCCGCGCCAGCATTTCTCGAGTGACGACGAACTCGTCCTCCATGATCGGCGCCGGCCCCTTCTCGCGCGCCAGCTCGAGGCCGGTGCGCCAGCCGGCCAGCGCCATTTCCCGCGCGACGCGCTCCGTGAACTCGAGCGAGTCGGCGTCGCCGTACTTCATCTTCAGCATCGTCAGCGCCGAACCCAGGCCGAGAAAGCCCATGCCGTGACGGCGTTTGTAGTCGATCTCGTGGCGCTGCTGCTCGAGCGGCAGGCCGTTGATCTCGACGACGTTGTCGAGCATGCGCGTGAACACCGACACCACCTCCACGTAGGCGGCCCAGTCGAAGTGCGCGTCGTCGGTGAACGGGTTGCGCACGAACTGCGTCAGGTTCACCGAGCCGAGCAGGCAGGAACCGTACGGCGGCAGCATCTGTTCGCCGCAGTTGTGTGCGTGCAGGCCGTTGGCGTCGAAGGTGTTGATGCCGGGCACCTGCACGTCGTAGACGTCCTCCGTGCCGGCAGGCACCACGGCGACCACGCGGGCTAGGAAGCGCTCGCGGTTCAGGCGCCGCCGGTAGGCGCCGAGCAATCCGTCGAGACGCGCCGCCTTGTCGACATCGGCGAAGCCGACCCGCTCGCGGAACTCGCGCAGGTTGTCGCCGCTGATCACCAGCTCGTGCTGTGCGCGGGTGCTGTACCAGGCATTGCCGCCGCGACCGTCCGGCAGCCGGGCGCGTCCGGCCCGGCGCCGGTCTCGATAAATGGTGCTGGCGATGCCGAGGCGCAGCAGCATCCGCTGCGCGGCTTCGAGCAGGGGCAGGTCCGATTGCGCCAGGCGCACCGACACGCCCTTGGCCTGGGTGCCCTGCACCGAACCGTCGCAGTCGAACAGGCCGCGCAGCAGACCGCGATAGAAGTCGCTCGAGGCCCGCTCCATGGCCGGCGTGATGCCCTTCGATCCCGGCTGCATGCCGAGTTCGAGCGCCAGGTCGCGGATCGCGGCCGTCGCCAGGCGGTGTTCGTTGCGTCCCGGCACCTCGCACCAGCCGGCGAAGTCGGCCCGGTGCGGCAGCGCGCGGGCCGCGGCCAGCGCCTCGGCCATCACCGCGCGCGGTCCGTTGATCGGGCTCGGCGGGTCGTTGACCGCCGCCGCCGCGGACCAGACCGACAGCACCGCGGCATCGCGCTTCAGGGTGCCGTCACCGATCAGCAGGCCCATCAGGTAGCCCTGGCCGTGGTCGTAGTCGCCGGTCCAGTCCGCCTGCCCGCGGTGGTCGTTGAGCAGCACCCGGTCGCCTTCCTGCAGGCGGCCCGCCTCGCACCACTCGGTGCGCGGCCGACCGGACTCGATTCCGCTCAGCCGCCGCACGCGGTGGTCGTCGGTGAGCCGCAGCCGGTAGCCCTCGGCGGTCTGCAGTTCGACGACCTCCTTGCGCGCGGTGCGGAAGAAGCCCTCGTCGCCGCTGGCATGGTCGCTGCCATCCACCCGCGCCAGGAACGGCAGGCCGAGCAGGTCCTGAACCTGGCGCGGCCCGCGTGCGGTGTGCACCCAGGTGTCGGCGGTCACGCAGGGATTGCTGGCGCGGATGTCCTCGCAGAACCAGTTGTTGTTCAGCTCGTTGACCTGGTCGATCAGGATGAAGCCCGGCTCGGCGAAGTCGAAGGTGGAAATCATGATGACGTTCCACAGCTTGCGCGCCTTGACCCGCTTGTAGATGCGGCAGGCGACGCGGCCCTCGGCGTCGCGGATGTACTCGTCGCCGTCCGGGAACGGCCGCCACAGCACCTGCGCCGGGTCGTCGAGGTCCGGCGCGTCCTCGCCGGCGGCCTCTTTCGCGGAGATCGGGAACGACAGCGGCCACTCCTCGTCGTTGGCGACGGCGTCCATGAACGCCTCGTTGATCAGCAGCGACAGGTTGAACTGGCGCAGGCGGCCGTCCTCGCGCTTGGCGCGGATGAAATCGACCACGTCGGGATGGCAGACGTCGAAGGTGCCCATCTGCGCGCCGCGGCGCCCGCCGGCGGAAGACACCGTGAAGCACATGCGGTCGAAGATGTCCATGAACGACAGCGGCCCGCTGGTGTGCGCGCCGGCGCCGGAGACGTAGGCGCCGCGCGGACGCAGGGTCGAGAACTCGTAACCGATGCCGCAGCCGGCCTTCAGGGTCAGGCCCGCCTCGAGATTCTTCTCGAGAATGTCCTGCATCGAATCGCCGATCGTGCCGGAGACCGTGCAATTGATGGTCGACGTGGCCGGCTTGTGCTCCCAGGCGCCGGCGTTGGAGACGATGCGCCCCGCCGGCACGGCGCCGTGGCGCAGGGCCCACAGGAAGCGCTCGTACCAGAATTCGCGCCGCGTCTCGTCCTCGAGGTCGGCCAGCGTGCGCGCGATGCGGCGGTAGGTGCCGTCGACGCTGTCGTCGATCGGCTTGCCGCGGCGGTCCTTGAGGCGGTACTTGCGGTCCCAGATGTCTGCCGCTGCCGGCTGCAGGGGAATGTCCAGCGCCTTCAGCGGCGGCATCGACTTGATGATTTCCAGGCTCATCGGCAGCTCTCCCGTGTCGGCCGACCATTGTGACGCGGCGCGGGGCCGCCGGCCAGGGTTGCCCGGAGACGCCACTCGACACCAACGATTGAACGCGCAGTGTACTAGATATAGTAGTATCCTGAGCCAGGATATCTATATATTGTGCAAAATTCGCCGCGGCCGGCGCGACGCCAAAGCGTGCAGACGGTCACGGGGGCGCAACCGGTCAGCTGCTATGGTCTGCGGCGGTACTGACAGCCGATTCCAGGGGAGTCCTTTCATGATCATCCGTTCGTTGTTCTGCGCCGGCCTGCTGCTCGGCACGTCATTGGCAGCACGCGCCGACACCGCGCTGTACCTCGACCTCAGCACCCTCGGCGGCGGCCTCGGCCTCGGCGTGGAGCTCAGTCCGACGCTGACCCTGCGCGGCGGGTTCAACGCGCTGAGCTACGACGAGACCATCGAGGAGACGGACGTGCGCTACGACGCCGACCTCGACCTGCAGTCCGGGCGCCTGCTGCTGGACTGGCACCCGGGCGGCGCCCCGTTCCGCCTCGTCGCCGGCCTGCTGCTGAACGGCAACGAACTCGGCGGGCGCGGCGTACCCACCGACGGCAGTTTCGAGATCAACGGCAACGAGTACTCGGCCGACGAGATCGGCAGCCTGGATGCCAGGCTGGATTTCGACACCCTGGCACCGTACGTCGGTTTCGGCTTCGGGCGCGCGGTGCCGCAGGCCGGGCGCTGGGTCTGGTCGATGGACATCGGTGTCGCCTGGCAGGGCAGCGCCGATGTGGGCGTCAACGCGCAGTGCGGCGCGGCGGTGCCGGCGTCGCTGTGCGAGCAGATCCAGGCCGACGTCGACGCCGAGGTGCGGGAGCTGGAACAGGACCTCGACGACTACGAGCTCTGGCCGGTCCTCGGGGTGTCGCTCTCCTACCGGTTCTGAGTGCCGTCTAGTCCTTGTCCTTGCTGGCGGCTGCCGCGGCCGCGTCCTCCTGCTCCTGGATCTGGCGCACCAGGCGGGCCACCGCGTCCAGTCGCTCGCGGCTGTCGTCCAGCACCAGCAGCGACTGCTTGAGGGTCTCCTCGAGCGGCAGGTACTGGCCGAGCAGGCAGGACAGGCGATGCGTGTCCTGCGCCTGGCAGTCGACGCCGAGGCGCTGGATCAGCGGGTGCATCGACAGGGTGCCGAGAATGTCGGCGAGCTCCTTGTGTTCGGGGCCGAGCTCGTCGGCGGCGTCGTCGAGCTCCGAGGCGGTGCCGACCAGCAGGTGATTGTCGACCTGGCGCGCGGCGCTCAGGCGCACGCGCCGCACACCGTCCGCGACCACGCGCAGGGTGCCTTCGGCATTGGTATCGAAATCGGCGATGCGCGCCAGGGTGCCGACCTCGCACAGGCTCGGCGGCTCGGCGTTGCGTTCGCGAACGACTTCCTGCCCGTCGCGAATCAGCACCACGACGAAGGGACTGTCCTCGCGCAGGCAGTGGCTGACCAGGTCGACGTAGCGCGCCTCGAAGATCTGCAGCGGCAGGCGACCGCCGGGAAACAGCACCGTGTGCAGCGGGAACAGCGGCAGTTCGCCGTCGCGCGTCGCGATCACCCCCTGGCCTCCGGCTGGGGCGCGGTGACCTCACCGGGTCCGAGCGGCCG
>CAZOUC010000106.1:0-7906 GCA_964582825.1 uncultured Enterobacteriaceae bacterium
GCTGCACCTGCGCGCGGCCTGGCAGGAAGCGTCCTGGGAGCTGTCCCTGTGGGGCCGCAATCTCGGCGACGAAGCCTACGTGGTCCACGCCTTCGAACTGCTCGGGTCCGGCTTCGCGGTGTACGGCGATCCGCGTCTGGTCGGCCTGGGCGCGGCGTACCGGTTTTGAAACCGCGGGGAGGCGCCTTGGATCGACTCGCAGGCGACACGGCGACCCGGCCGGAGCAGCGCCAGACCCTCGCCAGGGAAGAAGCGCTGGACACCTGGCTGGACCGCCTCGGGGTCATCGCGACCTATATCTACCTGTTCAGTTACGTACTGGCGCTTGGCGGCATGTCCGTCCTGTCCCTGGTCCGGGGCGACCGCGGACTGGGCCTGATTCTCGGCTCGTTTGCCGTCGTGGCGCTGCTGATCGTCTGGCGGGTCAAGCGTTCCGGTCTCGATTCCCGGGTGGTCCTGCTGCTGATCGCGGGCGCCGTCGTGCTCTACGTCTACCTGGTCACCGGCGGCGGCTACGCCAATACCGCGCTGTACTGGTGCTTCCCGATTTTCGTGGCGATCTACCACTTCGCCGGCGCGCTGCCCGGCATCCTGATCAACCTGGCACTGCTGTCCTTTACGGCGATGGCGCTGCTGTCGCCGGGCTTTGTGGATTTCGTGCCGGATTACGGGTCCGCCACCGTCAGCCGATTCCTGTATACCGGCGTGATCACCTGTGTGCTGCTGTTCCTGTACGCGATGACGCAGCAGATCCTGAACGCGCGCCTCGAGCAGGTCCGGCAGCAGCTGTTCCGCGCCTCGATCACCGACGAGCTGACCGGGCTGGCCAACCGGCGCTACATGAACGAGGCATTGCGCGAGCGCGAGCGGCGCTCTGCCGAAGACCGGCGGCTGGCGGTGGTGATCGCCGACGTGGACCGCTTCAAGTCGGTCAACGACACCCTCGGGCACGACGCCGGCGACCTCGTTCTTCGGCACGTCGCGACCGTCCTGCACGACACGCTGCGCGACTCGGACCGTGTCGCCCGTTGGGGCGGCGAGGAATTCCTGGTACTGCTCGAGGTCGGGGACGCGGACGAGGCCGCTGCCGTGGTCGAGAAGATGCGCCGCGCGATCGAGAGCGCGCCGTTCGACTACGAGGGACGCAGCGTGCCGGTCACCGCCAGTTTCGGTGTCAAAACCGTGGTCGATCCGGTCGACAGGCTGCAGGACATGGTGATCGAGGCGGATCGCAACCTGCGGCTGGCCAAGGAGCGCGGCCGCAACCGCGTGGTCGCGAGCTGACGCGGCGACCGGATGGAGAACTCGCTGCCGGATATTACGATCCTGCAACTGGCGATCGCCTTCGGCCCGAGCGTGCTGCTGATCTGGTTCCTGATGCGCTGGTCGCAGAACTGGCGCGAGGCCGTCTACGCCAACCTGCGCATGCTCGTGCAGCTGCTGGCGGTGGGCTACCTGCTGGTGTTCCTGTTTCGTACCGACCAGCCCGCGGTGGTGCTCGGCGTGCTCGCGGTCATGCTGGTGGCCGGCGCGTGGATCGCGCTGCAGCCGCTGCCGCACCGCAACGCGCGCCTGCTGCTGTTGTCGCTGGCGGCGCTGGCGACCTGCGGCGGCGGTGTGCTGTTCGTCATCACCCAGTGGGTCATGGACCTGCCGCGCTGGTACGAGCCGCGGTTCATCATTCCGCTGGCCGGCATGGTGTTCGCAAACGCGATGAATACGATGAGCCTGGCCGCAGAGCGTTTCGACGAGGAACGGCACCGGCAGCAGGATCTCGTCGAGGCGCGCGGTGTGGCGCTGCACGCGGCGATGATTCCGCAGATCAATGGCCTGCTCGCCGTCGGCCTGGTGGCCCTGCCGGGCATGATGACCGGGCAGATTCTCGCCGGCACCGACCCGCTGGTGGCCGTACGTTACCAGGTGATGGTGATGTGCATGGTGTTTTCCTCCGGCGGGCTCGCCGCCGTGGCCTACCTGAGCTGGATTGCGCGCCTGGCGCCGCGGGAAGCGGCGCGGTGAGCAGTGAAACGCTCACGACCTGGTACCTGGAATCCCGGGAGCCAGCCGCTCGGGAGCTGACATCGCCGCCGGCGACGACCCTTGTGGAGGCGCAGATCAAGCAGTTCGAGGTCAACCGCTTTCTGTATCAGTGGATCGGCGGACCCTGGCAGTGGCGCGACCGGCTGGACTGGACCGAGCAGCAGTGGCGGACCGTCGTCGAAGCCGACCACTACCGCACCTGGATCGCCTGGCAGCAGGGCTCGCCCTGCGGCTATTTCGAGCTGGAACAGCAGGGCCGGTCCGTGCAGATCGCCTATTTCGGTCTGGCGGAGCGGTTCCTCGGCCGTGGGCTCGGTGCCTGGTTGCTGAGCGCCGCGCTCGACAGGGCCTGGGCCTGGCCGGGCACGGAGCGGGTCTGGGTACACACCTGTTCACTCGATCACCCGGCGGCACTCGACAACTACCGCGCGCGCGGCATGCGGGTGTACCGCACGGAAAGCGGCTGAACGCGTTGTACACTGGGGCGGTCACGGCAGCCCGGAGCGTCACGATGAATCCCCAGCAGGCCCAGCGTTACGTCGACCAACTGTGGGGCGACTCGATCGTTCCGAGCCTGGTCGAGTACATCCGCATCCCCAACAAGTCGCCGCACTTCGATGCCGACTGGGCGAGTCACGGCTACATGGAGGATGCCGTCGGGCTGGTCGCGAAATGGTGCGAAGCACACGCGCCGCGCGGCATGCGCCTCGACGTCGTGCGCCTGCCGGGCCGCACGCCGCTGATCTTCATGGAGATCGACGGCCAGGTCGACGACACGGTGCTGCTGTACGGCCACCTCGACAAGCAGCCGGAAATGGTCGGCTGGGAGGACGGACTCGGACCGTGGCTACCGGTGCTGCGTGACGACAAGCTCTACGGCCGCGGCGGAGCCGACGACGGCTACTCGGCCTACGCGTCGCTGGCGGCGATCCTCGCCCTGCAGGAGCAGGGCATCCCGCACGCGCGCTGCGTCGTCATCATCGAGGCCTGCGAGGAGTCCGGCAGCTACGACCTGCCGCACTACATCGAACACCTGCGCGAGCGTATCGGCACGCCGTCGCTGGTCGTCTGCCTCGATTCCGGGGCCGCGAACTACGAGCAGCTCTGGCTCACCGTGTCGCTGCGCGGCATGATCAACGGGCGCCTGCGTGCCGAGGTGCTGACCGAGGGCGTGCATTCGGGCCTCGCGTCCGGCATCGTGCCGTCGAGTTTTCGGGTGCTGCGCCGGCTGCTGTCGCGCCTCGAGGACGAGAAGGACGGCCGTCTGCTGCTGCCGGAGCTGCACGGCGAGATTCCCGCCGACCGCATCGACGAGGTGCGGCGCATGGCCGCCGAGCTCGGTGACGAGGCCTGGTCCAGCCTGCCCTTCGCCGAGGGCGTGCAGCCGATGGGCGAGGACAACGTCGAGCGCCTGCTCGGCAAGACCTGGCGCCCGACCCTGTCGACCACCGGCGCCGACGGCCTGCCGTCGCTGGATTCCGCGGGTAACGTACTGCGCCCGCAGACGGCCCTGGCGCTGAGCCTGCGCCTGCCGCCGAACGTTGACGCGGCGCGCGCCGGGGAAGCCGTCAGGACAGCGCTGGAAAGCGATCCGCCGTACGGCGCCCGGGTCCGCTTCGATTTCGACGCCGCCTCGGGATGGAACGCACCGAGTCTCGCGCCGTGGTTGAGCGACGCTCTGGAACGGGCGTCCCGGGAGGCCTGGAGCCGCTCCTTCATGTGCATGGGTGAGGGCGGCAGCATTCCGTTCATGGGCATGCTCGGCGACGCCTTTCCGGAGGCCCAGTTCGTTATTACCGGCGTGCTCGGCCCGAAGTCCAATGCGCACGGTCCCAACGAGTTCCTGCACATTCCCTATGCCCGCAAGCTGACCGGCTGCATGGCCAGCGTGCTGGCGGACCACGCGGCGCGCTGACGGATCGTCGGGGGGATGAACCAAGCGTGAGCCTGGAGAAATTCAACTCGCTCGAGAACCTGTCGTTCGTGGTCATGCTGCTGCTGGCCACGGTGTTCATGCTGTGGATCGTGCAGGGCCTGCTGCTGGCGGTGTTCTGGGCGGCCCTGCTGGCCAGCATTTTCCACTCCTGGCAGCTGCGCTGCGTCGCCCTGCTCAAGGGAAGGGAGTCGCTCGCGGCGCTGCTGGTGATGCTGTTGATCGTCTCGATCGTGCTCGTACCGCTGGCGCTCGTCGCGCTGGCCGTCACGCGGGAGTCCGCCATTCTCTACGAGCGCGTCACCAGCGGGCAGATCGACGTGCAGGCGCCGCTGGAGTGGGCGCGGCGGCAGCTTCCGGTGGTATCCGACCTGCTGGCCCGCTTCGACCTCGACGCGTCGCGGCTGCGTGAATGGCTGTCTTCGGCGGCCGTTACCGTCAGCCGCTTTCTGGCCAACAAGGCGGTGACCCTCGGCCAGAACGCGCTGGTGTTCAACGTGCAGTTGTTCGTGATGCTGTACCTGCTGTTCTTCTTCATTCGCGATGGCGCCGCCCTGGTCGAACGCATCGTGCACGCGATGCCACTCGGCGACCGGCGCGAGCGTCTCCTGCTGGCGAAGTTCGCCGAGGTGTCCCGTGCGACCCTGAAGGGTACCCTGGTCATCGGCCTGATCCAGGGCATCATCGGCGGCATCACGTTCGCGCTGCTCGGCATCGAGGCCGCCGTGTTCTGGGGCGTCGTGATGACGGTGCTGTCGGTCCTGCCGGCCGTCGGCGCCGCCCTGGTCTGGGTGCCCGCGGCGGTCTGGCTGTTCGCGAGCGGCGCCCTTGTCGAGGGCGTGATCCTGGTCGCGGTCGGCAGTCTGATCATCGGCCTCATCGACAACTTCCCGCGCCCGATCCTGGTCGGCCGCGACACGAAACTGCCGGACTACCTGATCCTGCTGTCGACGCTCGGCGGCCTGGCGACCCTCGGCATCTCCGGCTTCGTGCTCGGGCCGATCATTGCCGCCCTGTGCCTGGTCGGCTGGCAGATGTTCGCCGAGGAGTTCGCCGAGCAGCCCGATCCGGGCCGTGACCCGGACGACGCATCGGCAGACCGGACCGCGTCGAGCTAGGCGGGCCAGCGCCAGCCGGTGATCTCCGGTGAATCGATGCCGTGACGGTGCGCGTAGAGACGGCAGTCGATCTGCCGGTCACGCAGCGTGTCCTTGACGTGCGCCCCGGCCACCTGCAGCTGTGGCAGGCGGTCGATGACGTCGATCGCCAGGCTGAAGCGGTCGATTTCGTTCTCGATCGCCAGCTCGAGCGGCGTGTTGATGTTGCCGCGTTCCTTGTAGCCACGCACGTGCAGGTTACGGTGGTTGCTGCGCCGGTACGCCAGGCGGTGGATCAGCCACGGGTAGCCGTGGAAGTTGAAGATGATCGGCTTGTCGCGGGTGAACAGGCTGTCGAAGTCGCGGTCCGACAGCCCGTGCGGGTGCTCGCCGGCCGGCTGCATGCGAAACAGGTCGACGACGTTGATGAAACGGATCTTCAGGTCCGGAAAGGACTCGCGCAGCATCGCCGTTGCCGCCAGGGCCTCCTGCGTCGGAATGTCGCCGCAGCCGACCATCACGACGTCGGGCTCCGCGCCGTGGTCGTTGCTCGCCCAGTCCCAGGTGCCGATGCCCTTGGTGCAGTGGCGCACCGCCTCGTCCATGTCCATGTACTGCAGGTGCTTCTGCTTGTCGGCGACGATGACGTTGATGGCGTCGGTGCTGCGCAGGGCCTGGTCGCTGACGGCCAGCAGGGTGTTGACGTCCGGCGGCAGATAGATGCGCGTGACCTCCGGGTTCTTGTTGACGACCACGTCGAGAAAGCCCGGATCCTGGTGCGTGAAGCCGTTGTGGTCCTGACGCCAGACCGTCGAGGTGATCAGCAGGTTCAGCGAGGACACCGGCGCCCGCCAGGGGATCTGCCGGCTGATCGCCAGCCACTTGGCGTGCTGGTTGTACATCGAGTCGATGACGTGCACGAAGGCCTCGTAGGTCGCGAAGAAGCCGTGCCGGCCGCTGAGCACGTAGCCTTCGTACCAGCCTTCGAGAGTGTGTTCCGAGAGCATTTCCAGCACCCGGCCGTCGGGCGACAGCTCGCCGCCGTCGGCGTCTTCCGGCAGGTAGTCGGCCAGCCACAGTTTCTTGCTGACCTCGTAGATCGCGTCCAGCTTGTTCGAGGTGTTCTCGTCGGGACCGAACACGCGGAAGTTGTGGGGATTCCGACGCATCACGTCGCGCAGGAAGCGGCCCAGCGGACGCGTGTTCTCCGCGCTGCTCCGTGCCGGGTGCTCCACGGCGATGCCGTAATCGCGGTAGTCCGGCAGGCGCAGCGCGCGCCGCAGCAGGCCGCCGTTGGCCACCGGGCTGGCGCTCATGCGGCGCGTGCCCTGCGGCGCCAGGGCCCGCAGTTCCGGGATCAGGCGGCCACTGGCGTCGAACAGTTCCTCCGGGCGGTAGCTGCGCAGCCAGGCCTCGAGCTGCTGCAGGTGCGCGTCGTTGTCGTGCAGCTTGCCGAGCGGCACCTGGTGCGCGCGCCAGTACCCCTCGACGCGGTGTCCGTCGACGGCCTTCGGCCCGGTCCAGCCCTTCGGCGTGCGCAGCACGATCATCGGCCAGTGCGCCCGCTTCTCCGCGCCGCCGTTGCGTGCCTCGGCCTGGATCGCCCGGATAGCGGCCAGGCAGGCGTCCATTGCCGCGGCCAGCGGCTGGTGCACCGCCTGCGGGTCCTCGCAGCTGACGAAGTGCGGCACCCAGCCGTAGCCGCGCAGCAGCGATTCGAGCTCGGCTTCGGGTATGCGCGCCAGCAAGGTCGGATTGTTGATCTTGTAGCCGTTGAGGTGGAGGATCGGCAGCACCGCGCCGTCGCGCACCGGGTGCAGGAACTTGCTCGAGTGCCAGGACGTCGCCAGCGGCCCGGTTTCCGCCTCGCCGTCACCGATGGCCGTCACCACCAGCAGGTTCGGATTGTCGAAGGCCGCGCCGAAGGCGTGCGACAGGCTGTAGCCGAGCTCGCCGCCCTCGTGGATCGAGCCGGGCGTCTCCGGCGTGCAGTGGCTGCCGATGCCGCCCGGGAACGAGAACTGCTTGAAGAAGCGGCGCAGGCCGTCCTCGTCCTCGCCCTTGTCGGGATACACCTCCGAGTAGGTGCCTTCGAGGTAGACCGGCGCCAGCACGCCGGGCGCGCCGTGCCCCGGGCCGGCGACGAAGATCGCCTCGAGGTCCTCGTGCCGGCGCAGCAGACGATTGCTATGGATGTACATCAGGGCCAGGCCCGGGCTCGCACCCCAGTGGCCGAGCAGGCGCTTTTTCACGTGTTCGGCCTGCAAGGGTTCACGCAGCAGGGGGTTGGCCTGCAGGTAGATCATGCCGGCGGCCAGGTAGTTGCAGGCGCGCCAATAGGCATCGAGGCCGGCCACTTCGGCCTCGGTCAGCGGCTCAACCCGGGGCGGGGAAGCGGCAGTGTCGTTCATCGGCTCGGCCCTGTTGCGTTTCCGTTCGACCGCGATTATCCCCGGCGGTTCGTGACGGATCATGCGTTTCGCAAGCGGTCCAGAAAGTCCCGTGTCTGGCGCGCCATTTCCAGCTCCTCGTCGGTGTCGAGCACCAGCAGGCGCACGGCCGCACCGTCGGCCTCGAACGCGTCGCCGTCGGCGGCGGTCGCATTGCGCCGTTCGTCGAGCCGAATCCCCAGGACCTCGAGCCCGGCCACGCAACGTGCGCGCACGGCCGCCTGGTGCCGGCCGATGCCGCCGGAGAACACCACCGCGTCGAGACCCCCGAGCACCGCGAGGTAGGCGCCGATGGTCTTGCGCACGCGGTAACAGAACAGCTCGAAGGCGCGGGCCGCGCGCTCGTCACCGGCTTCCATGCTGGCAAGGACGTCGCGCATGTCCTT
>CAZOUC010000107.1:0-7894 GCA_964582825.1 uncultured Enterobacteriaceae bacterium
ACGCCTTCCGCAGCCCGCAGCCGAGTGGCGGGTCCGTGTACGCGCTGTCGCAGCGTGGCGCGACCAGCGCATCGGCCGCTTTTCTCGCCGAGAAGGAAAACGGCGCCGACCTCATGGGTGGCATCAGTCTCGACGACAAGGACGACCTGCTCGCCGAGGTGCTCACCGACCTGTCGATGACCGCCTCGCTCGACGAGAGCCTGCGCATCGGCGAGCACGTGCTGCAGCACATGGGCCGGGTCACGAAGCTGCACAAGAAGCGCGTCGAGCAGGCCGGCTTCCTGGTGCTGAAATCGCCGGATGTACCGTCCCTGCTCATCGAAACGGGCTTCATTTCCAACCCGGACGACGCCCGCAAGCTGAACACGGCCAGCTACCGACGCAAGCTGAGCGACGCCATCGGCGAAGCCATCGTCAGCTACTACGAGACCGCACCGCCGCCGGGTACGCTGCTCGCCTCGCGCGGGGCCCGGCAACCCCGCGAGCACGTCATCGCGCGTGGTGACACCCTGTCTGGTATCGCTCAGCGCTATCGTGTTAGTGTGGCCTCCATCAAGCAGACCAACGGTCTGCGCGGCAATACCATCCGCGCCGGCCAGCGCCTGCAGATCCCGAACTCCTGACCGTCTCCGGCGCCGCCGGAGCGCCGCGCGATGCCCAGAATCAGACTGCTCAGCGAACAGCTGGCCAACCAGATTGCTGCCGGGGAGGTCGTCGAGCGACCCGCCTCGGTGGTCAAGGAACTGTTCGAGAACGCACTGGACGCCGGCGCCGACCGAGTCGAACTCGACATCGAGGCCGGCGGCAGCCGGCTGATCCGCCTGCGCGACAACGGCTGCGGTATTCCCGCGGACGACCTCGAGCTGGCCCTGTGCCGTCACGCGACGAGCAAGATCAACTCCCTGCAGGATCTCGAGGGCGTGGCCACGCTGGGTTTTCGCGGCGAGGCGCTCGCCAGTATCGCGTCGGTGTCGCGCACCCGCATCACCAGTGCCTGCGGCGAGGATGCGCAGGGCCTCTGCCTCGAACCGGGACAGCCGCCGAGCCCTGCGGCACACCCGCGCGGTACCACCGTCGAGGTGCGCGACCTGTTTTACAACACGCCGGCGCGACGTAAGTTCCTGCGTACCGAGAAAACCGAGTTCTCGCACGTCGAGGAGGTGGTCCGGCGCCAGGCGCTGGCCCGTTTCGACGTCGGCGTGCAGTTACGCCACGGCTCGCGGGCGGTCCACGCGCTGCGCGCCTGCGGGAGCGAGCTGGAACGGGAACATCGGGTGGCGGCACTGCTCGGCGGTGCCTTTCTGGAGCACGCCCTGCGCATCGAGACCGAGCGCGACGGACTGCGGCTTTGGGGCTGGGTCGCCGAGCCCGCGCATTCGCGCGCGCAGGCGGACCAGCAGTACTTCTTCGTCAACGGCCGGGTCATCCGCGACCGCCTGGTGGCGCACGCGGTGCGCCAGGCCTATCGGGACGTGCTGTTTCACGGCCGACACCCGGTATTCCTGCTGTACCTGCAGCTGGACCCGACCCTCGTCGACGTCAATGTCCACCCGACCAAGCACGAAGTACGTTTTCGCGATGGCCGCCTGGTGCACGACTTTCTGTTCGGGGCGCTGCACGGCGCGCTGTCCGGCACTCGAGCCGGCAGTGCGGTGCCGGCCGGCGCCCCGCCCTCGCCCGCCGCGCCGGCGCCGCGCACGCCGGGCCTGGCGGGGCTGGCGCCGGCGCCCGCTTCGTTCGCTGCCGGTAGCGGCTCGGGGCTGGCGCAACTGGCCGATTACCGCGCCTTGTACGGCACTCACGAGCCGTCGCTCACCGCCGCGGGCCCACCGCCGGACGAAGGAGCGGTACCGCCGCTGGGTTACGCCATCGCGCAGCTGCACGGCGTCTACATCCTGGCCCAGAATGCGGCCGGCCTGGTGCTCGTCGACATGCACGCGGCGCACGAGCGGATCAGCTACGAACGACTGAAGTCGGCCCGCGGAGCGCAGGGTATCCGGCGCCAGCCCCTGCTGGTCCCGGAACGGGTCGCGGTCGGCACCGGCCTGGCCGAGTGCGCCGACGCCAGCGCCGGTCAACTCGAGGAGCTGGGCCTGGTGCTGAGCCGCGTCGGTGACGAGGACGTGCTGGTACGGGAGATTCCGGTGGAACTTGCCGCCAGCGACGTCGGGGCGCTGGTACGCGACGTGCTTCGTGACCTGGACCAGTTCGGAACGTCGCGCCGGGTCGAAGAGCAGGTCAACGAGCTGCTGGCGACGATGGCCTGTCACGGGTCGGTGCGCGCCAACCGGCGCCTGTCGCTGGACGAGATGAACGCCCTGCTGCGCGACATGGAGCGCACCGAGCGCAGCGGCCAGTGCAATCACGGCCGTCCCACCTGGACCCAGCTGAGCATGGCGGAACTCGACAAGCTCTTTTTGCGTGGCCGTTGACGCCGCGGTCCTGCTGCTGATGGGGCCGACGGCCAGCGGCAAGACCGCGCTGGCCTGTGAACTGGCCGCGCAGCGTCCCTGCGACCTGATCAGCGTTGATTCGGCGCAGGTCTACCGCGGCCTCGACATTGGCAGCGCCAAGCCCGATGCGGCGACGCTGGCGCGGTTTCCGCACCGCCTGATCGATCTGCGCGACCCGGCGCAGCCCTATTCGGCCGCCGACTTTCGCCGTGATGCGCTGGCGGCGATCGCCGAGGCCCATGCCGCCGGCCGGCTGCCGGTGCTGGTTGGTGGCACGATGCTGTACTTTCGCGCCCTGCTGCGCGGGCTTGCGGAACTGCCGGGCGCCGATCCGGCCCTGCGCGCGTCCCTGCGCGAGCGCATGGAGCGGGAAGGTGCCGAGGCGCTGCACCGCGAACTCGCCGCGGTCGATCCCGCTGCCGCGGCAGCGATCCACCCGCGCAACCGGCAGCGTATCCAACGTGCGCTCGAGGTGTACCTGCTCACCGGGCGACCGATCACCGAGCTGCACGCGGGGGGCGAAGAAGGGTTGCCCTGGCGCAGCCTGCAGGTCGCCGTTGCGCCGGCCGACCGCGCCGTGCTGCACCGGCGCATCGAACAGCGCTTCCAGGGGATGCTGGACCAGGGTCTCGTCGATGAGGTGCGTGGTCTGCACGCTCGCCCGGACCTGCACCCGGAGCTCCCGGCGCTGCGCGCCGTCGGCTACCGCCAGGTGTGGCGCCACCTCGATGGTGAACTGGACTACGAGGAGATGCGCAGCGCCGGACTCGCAGCGACCCGGCAGCTCGCCAAGCGCCAGCTGACCTGGCTGCGGCGCTGGCCCGGACTGCACTGGCTGCTGGCGGACGCCGAGGGCCTGCCGGTCGACCGGGACGGGCGCCCGCAGGGCGGCGGAATGCTGCAGGAGCTCTTGAAATTGTTGGCGGAAGCCCGAATATAGGCGGTTCGGGTGGCCGCCGCCGCCGGGGTCGCTGCGCGGCTCTGCCCGGGACGGGCCGGCGGGGCAGTTTTAGAATGGGTTTTCCATTCGACCGTCGTACACTCGAAGCTGGCCTCGACCGGATTTTCGGTTCAAGGCTTTGATTTAAAAGAGTTTGGCGTCCGCACCCGGCGCCTGAGGAGAAGCCGAAATGTCAAAGGGGCAGTCATTACAAGACCCTTTCCTGAACCTGCTCCGCAAGGAGCGCGTTCCGGTCTCGATCTACCTGGTCAACGGCATCAAGCTGCAGGGACAGATCGATTCGTTCGACCAGTTCGTGATTCTCCTGAAAAACACCGTCAGCCAGATGGTCTACAAGCACGCCGTATCCACGGTGGTGCCGTCGCGCCCGGTGCGCCTGCCGATGCCCGGGGACAAGGAAGCCGACTCCAGTGACGATTGACGCGGTGCCGGAGTAACGCTTGTTCTTCGAGCGCCCCCGCAGCGGGGAACAGGCGATTCTGGTCCACCTGGAGCTGGACCGGCAGACGGAACGGGACGATCCGCGGGAATTCGAAGAACTGGTCTTGTCGGCCGGCGGTGACCCGGTGGCATTCGTCTTCGGCCAGCGTCGGCAGCCCGATCCGGGCAGTTTCGTGGGCAGCGGCAAACTCGACGAGATCCGCGCACTGGTGCAGCAGCACGGCGCCGAGCTGGTGATTTTCAATCATGCTCTGTCGCCGTCGCAGGAACGCAATCTGGAGCGCGCCCTGTGCTGTCGTGTGCTGGATCGGACCGGCCTGATCCTCGACATCTTTGCGCAGCGCGCCCGTTCTCACGTCGGTAAGCTGCAGGTCGAGCTGGCCCAGCTGCGCCATCTGTCGACCCGCCTGGTTCGGGGCTGGACCCACCTCGAGCGGCAGAAGGGCGGCATCGGCCTGCGCGGGCCGGGTGAAACGCAGCTCGAGAGCGACCGGCGCATGGTGCGAGAGCGCATCAAGGCCATCAACAAGCGACTCGACAAGGTGCACCGCCAGCGCGAACAGGGCCGCCGCGGCCGCGAACGTGCCGAAGTCCACACGGTTTCCCTGGTGGGCTACACCAACGCCGGCAAGTCCACCCTGTTCAATGCCCTGACGCAGGCTGACGTGTACGCCGCCGACAAGCTGTTCGCGACGCTCGACCCGACCATGCGTCGCTGTGAACTCGGCCCCAACCAGGCGGTCGTACTGGCTGATACGGTCGGTTTCATCCGCCACCTGCCGCACCAGCTCGTGGAGGCCTTCCGCGGCACGCTCGAAGAGGCGCGCAACGCCGACCTGCTGCTGCACGTCGTCGATGCGCACGCCGAGGAGCGGCTCGACAACATGGAACAGGTGCGACAGGTTCTCGAGGAAGTCGGCGCCGGCGACGTCCCGGTGCTGGAGGTGTTCAACAAGATCGATCTCCTCGGCGCTGCACAGCCCCGAATGGAGCGCGATGCCGACGGGCATCCCAGCCGGGTCTGGCTGTCGGCGCGTCGCGATCTGGGCCTGGACCTGCTGCGCGAGGCGATCGCCGAGCGGCTCGGCGACGAGTTCGTTCATGAACTGCTGCCGCTCGAGCCCGACGAGGGGCGCCTGCGCGCGCACCTGTACGCGACCGGCGGCGTCATCGCCGAGCGCGTCGACGAAGCCGGCCAATGCTGCCTGGAAGTGCGCCTGCCGCGCAGCCAGTGGCAGCGCCTGGTGGGTCGCCACCGCACTGCCGACGAGACGCTGCCGGCCCTGTCTGCAAGCCGCTGATCTTCGCAGGAAAAGCGGCCGTATCTGTTACACTTCCGCGCCGTCTGGCGCTAGCTACGGAGAATCTGATGGCCTGGAATGAGCCGGGTGGGAACAAGCCGAACGACCCCTGGAACAACGATCAGGGGCCGCCCGATCTCGACGAGGCGTTTCGACGCTTCCGCGAGAAGCTGTTCGGCGGCTTGGGCGGCGGCGGCGATGGCGGGCCCGGCGGGGCACGCATGAACATGTCGATTGCAGGCCTGGTCCTGGCGCTGCTGTTCCTGTGGTGGGTCTATTCCGGCGTGTACGTCATCGACGAGCAGGAGCGTGGCGTGGTGATGCGCTTCGGCAAGTTCACCGACATCATCGAACCCGGTTTCAACTGGCGGCCGGCGATCATCGACACGGTGGTCGTCGTCAACACCACCGGTGAACGCCAGTACCGCACCGACGGCATGATGCTGACGCGCGACGAGAACATCGTCCGCATTCCGATGACCGTGCAGTACAACGTGGCGGACGTCGAGGCCTTCGTCCTCAAGGTCCGCGATCCCGAATTCAGCCTGCGTGAGGCGACCGACAGCGCCCTGCGTCACGTGGTCGGCTCGAGCACCCTGAACAACACGCTCGGCGAGGGCCGCCAGCAGATCGCCGACGAAGTGAAACTGCGCCTGCAGAACTATCTCGACAATTACGGAACCGGAATCCAGATCATCGAGATCAACATCCAGGAAGCGCAGCCGCCGGCCGAGGTCGCCGACGCTTTCGACGACGTCGTCAAGGCGGTGGAGGACGAGCAGCGCGCCAAGGAGCTGGCGCAGGCTTATGCCAACAGCATCATCCCCGAGGCTCGGGGGCGCGCGCAGCGGATGCTCGAGGAGGCTGAAGCCTACAAGGCTCGCGTCGTTGCCGAGGCCGAGGGCCAGGCGCGACGCTTCACGGACTTGCTGGCCGAGTACGAGAAAGCGCCGGAGGTGACTCGTGAGCGCCTGTACCTGGACGCGGTGCAGCAGGTCATGCAGAACACCAGCAAGGTCATGGTCACCAGTGAGGGCGGCAACAACATCCTGTACCTGCCTCTGGACCAGATGGCCAACCGGTCGTCCACGGCGCAGAGTGATCGCGCCATCAACATGACCGACCTGGTGCAGCGCGCCGCCGACGAGGTGGCCGCCCGCCAGGAGCGTGGCGTGAGTCGGGACACCCGTCGTACCCGGGAGGGACGCTGATGAACAACAAGATTATCGTCTGGCTGATCGTTGCCGGTGCCGCGATCATGCTGCTCAGCAATTCGCTGTACCGGGTCATGGAGTACGAGCGCGTGGTCGTGCTGCGCTTCGGCGCCCTGCATCAGAGCGACGTGCCGCCCGGCCTGCGCGTCAAGGTGCCGCTGATCGACGAGGTGCGGCGCTTCGACGGACGCGTTTTGACCGCCGACGCCGCTCCCGAGAACTTCTACACGATCGCCAAGAAGCGCCTCGAGGTGGACAGTTACGCGAAATGGCGCATCGCCGACGTCGACGCCTACTACCGGACCACCGGCGGCCGCGAGGGCATTGCTGAGAACCGTCTCGAAGCGCGCATCAACGACGGCCTGCGCAACGAATTCGGCAGGCGGACCCTGTCCGAGGTGGTTTCCGGCGAACGCGACCAGCTCATGGAGAATCTCACCAACGACCTCAACTCGGTGGTGCGTGAGACGCTGGGCATCGAGGTGCTCGACGTACGCGTCAAGAAGATCGACCTGCCGCGCGAGGTCAGCGACTCGGTGTTCAATCGCATGGCCGCCGAGCGCCGCAAACTGGCGGACGAGTACCGTGCCGAGGGACAGGAGGCGTCGGAGAAGATCCGCGCCCAGGCCGACCGCGAGGTGACGATCCTCGAGGCCGAGGCGTACCGCGATGCCGAGCAACTCCGCGGTGAGGGCGACGCGCAGGCTGCCGCGATCTACGCCGAGGCATTCGGCCGCAACCCCGAGTTCTACTCGTTCACGCGCAGTCTGAGAGCCTACACCGAGTCCTTCGCCGGCCGCGAGGACATGCTGGTGCTGGACCCGGACAGCGACTTCTTCAAGTACCTGGATCAGCCGACCGGCCGACGCTGATCGTGTGGCACGACCTCGCGGTCGCCGTCTGCCTGGTGCTGGTGATCGAGGGCATCCTGCCTTTTCTGAATCCCGGTGCCTGGCGGCGCGCGATGGCGCAGGCCGTGCAGCTCGATAATCGCAGTGTGCGCCTGATGGGGCTCGCATCGATGATTATCGGTACACTGTTGCTTTATCTCGTGAACTGAAGGGGCTGCATCGTGCCTGGGGCTGACCGCTGGCTGCTGCCGGACGGCGTCGAAGATCTGTTGCCGGAGCAGGCCGCCCGCGTGGAGGCGCTCAGGCGCGAAATCCTCGACCTGTATCGCAGCTGGGGTTACCAGCTGGTCATTCCTTCCCTGATCGAGTACACCGAGTCCCTGTTGATCGGCCTCGGGGAGGACCTCGACTGGCACACCTTCAAAGTCACCGACCAGCTCTCGGGGCGCCAGCTCGCGATCCGCTCCGACATCACGCCGCAGGCGGCCCGGATCGATGCCCATGCGCTCGCGCAGCAGGGGCCGACGCGCCTGTGCTACACCGGCAGCGTGCTGCACACGCGGCCGCGGGCGGCCGGCGGGACCCGCTCGCCGATCCAGATCGGCGCGGAGCTTTACGGCGGCAGCGGGCTGGCGGCGGACATCGAGGTCATCGGCCTGATGCTGGAAACGCT
>CAZOUC010000108.1:0-7796 GCA_964582825.1 uncultured Enterobacteriaceae bacterium
CAGCGGCTGCAGGCCCTGCTCGACGTGCTGGCCACCCGTGGCATCGGCCCCGTGTGGCTGCTCGGCGAGGGGCCGGGTGCGGACCTCGTGGCGCGCCTGCTGGCCGACGCCGACGCGGTGCCGGTGCTCGGCGCGGTGTTCGTCGATCCCCGCTCTCCCCCGCCCCTGCGCGCGACCTGGCCCGGCAATCCGGCACTGCCGGTGCTCGACGTGCTCGACCCGAGGGACGGTCCCGCCCGGCTCGCGGCACGGCGCCGGCTCGCCGCCGAGGCCGGCGCGGTCGCCTATCGACAGCGCCAGCTGCCGACCCTGGGCGCGCCTCGATTCCAGCAGGAAACGGTGTTCGCGCGCCGCCTGCGCGGCTGGCTGGAGAGCCGTCAGCGGGGCGCCTGAGGCGGCTGGGCACACGCCCCGCGTATCGATTATCATGGGCGCTTGTGCCGGGCCGGCGTGGTTCCGGTCGCCCGCAGTCGATACACCCACTCCCCTATGGCCGAAGCCCGACGGCTACGAACACTGTTCAGCGCGGCAATGCTCCTGGCCGCGGTGCTCGCACCGGGGCCGTCGCGTGCGGCCGAGCCGGACGACGGCGGCTGGCGCTGCGAAACCACCCGCGAGGGCGCCAACCGCTGCTTCGCAACCCGTCCGCGCAGCGAACTGACGGACCGGGAGAGCCGCAAGACCGTTCTCGACTGGTGGCCCATCGACGCGCTCCCGGAGGAGCAGCGGGCTTCGCTGCCGCGCTGCTGCGGCGGCCTGTACCTGCAGCCGCCCCTGCCGCCGGAGGCCGCCGGCCAGGATCCGGCCAACGCCCCCCTGCGGGCCGGGGCGGACCGCGCCGAGCTGTTCGAAATCGACGCGCGGGCGCTGCTCGAGGGCAACGTCTTCGTGCAGCAGGGCTATCGCCGGATCCGGGCCGACCGCCTCGACTATTACCGGGACCAGGACCGGCTCGAACTGGCCGGCAACATCCGCATCCGCGAGCCCGGCCTGCTGTTCGTCGGCGAGCGGGCCGAGATCAATCCGCAGTCCGGACAGTCGACGCTCTACGCCGCCGACTACGTGCTGCACGAACGCCAGGCGCGCGGTCACGCCGACCGGGTCGAGCGCCGACCGGACGGCCGCATCCGCGTCGACGGCGGCAGCTACAGCTCCTGTCCACCGGGCAGCGAGGACTGGTCGCTGCTCGCACGGCGCATTTCCCTCGACCCGGAGACCGGACGCGGCGTGGCACGCGATGCCCGGCTGCGGATCCAGGACGTGCCCATCCTGTACGCGCCGTATCTGTCCTTTCCGATCGACGACCGGCGCCAGACCGGTTTCCTGTGGCCGCAGTTCTCCCGGGCCGGCAACGGCCTCGACGCGTCCGTGCCCTACTACGTCAACCTGGCACCCAACTACGACGCCACCCTGCTGCCGCGCCTGGTCGCGGAGCGGGGCCTGCTGGCGGCGGGCGAGTTCCGCTACCAGAACGACTGGAGCGAGTGGCTCACCTCGGGCGCCTACCTCGCCGACGACGACCAGGCCAGGCGGGACCGCTGGCTGTTCAACCTGCAGCAGCAGGGCCGTCCGCTGAAGGCCCTGACAACGGAAATCCGCTACACCGAAGTCAGCGACATCGACTACTTCCGTGACCTGAGCAACGGCGGACTCGACGTGATCCGCCAGACCCACCTCAGGCAGGGCATGGAACTGAACTACCGGGTCGGTGACTGGAATCTCGAGTCGCGTATCCAGGAGTTCCAGACCCTGGACGACGACATCATCCAGCCCTACTCGATGCGGCCGCGACTGCAGCTCGAGCGCGACTTCCGGGATCGCAGTTTCGAACTCGACTACAGCGTCCTGGCCCAGTTCACCCGCTTCGACAGCCCACGGGCACAGCGGGTGACCGGCGAACGCCTGTACCTCGAGCCCGCGCTGCGCTTCCCGATGTATTGGACGCCGGGCTTCGTCGTGCCCACCGTGAAATACCGCCACATCGCTTACGAGCTCGACGACCCGCTCGAGGACGACGGCAGCCGCAAGGTCGGCGCCGTGACCGCGTCCCTGGACGCCGGGCTGTTCCTCGAACGCCCGGCGAACTGGTTCGGCCAGGCCTTCACCCAGACCCTGGAGCCGCGGGCCTACTACCTGTACGGCGGGCGCCAGGATCACTCGGGACTTCCCGATTTCGACACCGCCGACCTGACCTTCACCTACAGCCAGCTGTTCCGCGATACCCGCTTCGGCGGCTACGACCGGCTGACCGACGCCAACCAGCTGTCCCTGGGCGTGACCTCGAGACTGATCGACGGCACCAGCGGACTCGAACGGCTCGCGGCCAGTATCGGGCAGATCTACTACTTCGACGACCGTGAAGTCACGGTGCGCAATCGAACCGAAGACCAGGGTACGCAGTCGAAGTCCCAGATTGCCGGCGAACTGGCCGTGCGGCCGTCACCGAACTTCTGGCTCAGCAACAACGTCGTCTGGGACCCGAACGACACGCAACTCGACGAGGGCGGCGCACAGCTGCACTGGTACGATCGCGGCCGCATGCTGAACCTCGGCTACCGCTACCGGCGCCAGGCTCCGCAGCGCCTGGCCGGCGAGCTGATCAAGAGCGACATCGACCAGACGGACGTGTCCGGCGTCCTCCCGGTCGGTGACCGCTGGAACCTGGTGGGTCGCTACCAGTACGACTACACCAACGACCAGAGCATCGAGGAGATGCTTGCGGTCGAGTACCGCAGCTGCTGCTGGACACTCAGCGTGATCTGGCAGGAAGGGCTCGACCGGGACGGCCTGCGCGACGAGGGCCTGTTCGTCGAGTTCGTGCTGTTCGGCCTCGGTGGCATCGGCGACAGCATCGACAACATACTGCGCAAGAGCGTCAGGGAGTTTGACAAGACAAGGACCCAACATGGCAGAACGTATTGATTCGATTCGGAGCTTGCTGATCGGCGCCCTGCTGGCGCTCGCGGCGGCATCCGCACCGGTCTCCGCCCAGACGGAAATCCTCGACCGCGTGATCGCGATCGTGGACCAGGACGTCATCCTGCAGAGCGAGTACGAGCAGCGTCTGGAGCAGGTGCAGGAGCGCCTGCAGGCGCAGGGTATGGAGGTGCCGGACGAGGAACTGATGCGCCAGGAGCTGCTCGAGCGGCTGATCGTCGAGCGCATCCAGCTCAACATGGGCGAACGCGCCGGCGTGCGCTTCAGCGACGCCGAGATCAACCAGGCCATGAGCAACATCGCCGCCCAGAGCGGCCTGACCCTCGAACAGTTCCGCCTGGCGCTCGAGGCCGAGGGCGAGTCCTACGCGTCGATGCGTGAGCAGGTGACCAACGAACTGATCATCAACCGCGTGCAGCAGGGCACCCTGCGGTCGCAGGTGCAGGTGACCGAGCAGGACATCGACAATTTCCTGCGTTCGGAGGCTGGCCAGGACGCGACCGCCGCCGCCTACCGCGCCGTGCATCTGCTCCTGCCCCTGTCGTCGGAAACCGCTGCGGAACAGGAAGCGCAAGCCCGGGCCTACCTCGAGGAACTGCGCGGCGAACTGATCGGACCGGGCGATTTCATCGAAATGCTGGCCGAACCGCCGCAGCAGCCCTACCGCCTGTCCGGCGGCGACCTGGGCTGGCGCAGCGAAAAGGACCTGCCGAGCATTTTCGTCGACGTGGTTCCCGAGCTGAACGAGGGGCAGCTGTCGGATGTTTTCCGCAGTCCGAGCGGCCTGCACCTGGTCAAGCTGCTCGGCAAACGCGGCGGCAGCGGACAGACGGTCCGCCAGACTTCGGTGCGACACATCCTGGTGTCGCCGTCGGAAATCCGCACCGAGCGGGAAGCCGAGACACTCGCCCGCGCCCTGCGCCAGCGGGTACTCGACGGCGAAGACTTCGGCGAACTGGCGCGTGAATTCTCCGAGGACTACGGCTCGGCTCTGGCCGGCGGTGACCTCGGCTGGACCAACCCCGGAGAGATGGTGCCCGAGTTCGAGGCCGCCATGAACGCCACCGCCAGCGGCGAGATCAGCGACGTGTTCCGCACCCAGTTCGGCTGGCATTTCCTCGAGGTGATGGAACGCCGCGACTTCGACATCACCGAACAGATGCGCCGCAACCAGGCCCGCAACATCCTCTACCGCGAGCGCTTTGACGAAGAGCTCAACCTGTGGTTGCGCAAGATCCGGGACGAGGCCTTTGTCGAAATCAAGCTCTAGCGGCAAGCGGGTGCTGCGCCTGGCCATCACGCCAGGCGAGCCCGGCGGCATCGGGCCGGACCTGCTGGTGCGTCTCGCCGGACGGGAACGCGATCACCAGCTGGTGGCGGTCTGCGACCCGCAGCTGCTGCGCGAGCGCGCGGCGACATTGGGCCACGCCGTCGAGCTGGTCACCTTCGACCCGGACACGCCGCCCCAAGCCAGCGCCGCCGGCTGCCTCCACGTGCTGCCGGTGTTCCTCAACGCCCCGGCCGTGCCCGGTACGCTCGATGTCCGTAACGCCGCGTACGTCATCGACACCCTGAACCAGGCCGTCGAGGGCTGCCTCGCCGGCCGCTTCGACGGCCTCGTGACCGGACCTGTGCACAAGGGGGTGATCAACGACGCCGGGATCCCCTTCTCGGGGCACACGGAATTCCTGGCCGGACGCACCGGCACGCGCCAGGTCGTGATGATGCTCGTAGCCGGGCAGATGCGCGTGGCGCTGGTCACGACGCACCTGCCGCTGCGGGAAGTACCGGATGCGATCAACGGCGAACGCCTGCGCTCGGTGATCCGGATCGTTACCGGCGAACTGCGGGCGCGCTTCGGTATCGCCGCGCCGCGCCTGCTGGTCGCCGGCCTGAACCCGCACGCCGGGGAGGGCGGACACCTGGGCCGCGAGGAGATCGACGTGATCATCCCGGCGCTCGATGCGCTGCGCGCCGAAGGTCTCGACCTGATCGGGCCGCTGCCGGCCGACACCCTGTTCACGCCGCGACAGCTCGAGCGTGGCGACGCGGTGCTGGCGATGTACCACGACCAGGGGCTCCCCGTACTCAAGCACGCCGGCTTCGGCCATGCCGTCAACGTCACGCTCGGCCTCCCGATCGTCCGCACCTCGGTGGACCACGGCACCGCCCTCGACCTTGCCGGTTCGGATCGCGCCGACCCCGGCAGCCTCGAGGCCGCCATCGACTGTGCCCTGGAACTGGCGGGCAACAGCCGGACGCAGACGGACTGATGGCGCCTTTCCACCGAACGCCGCTCATCGGCAAAGAACATTGATGAAACACAAACCCCGCAAGCGCTTCGGGCAGAACTTCCTCGAAGACCGGGCCGTGCTGCAGCGTCTGGCGGCGGCGGTCGCAGCGTCGCCGGACGACGAGCTGATCGAGATCGGTCCCGGTGAAGGCGCACTGACCGCGCTCCTGCTCGCCAGCGGGGCCCGGGTCACAGCGGTAGAGCTGGACCGCGACCTGGCCGGCGCCCTGCGCGAGCGGGACTTCGGTCCGCAATTCACGCTCGTCGAAGGCGATGCCCTGAAGACGGATTTTTCAGCCCTGCTGCCGGAACACGGCGGCGGGCGCATCGTCGGCAACCTGCCCTACAACATCTCCACGCCGCTGCTGTTTCATCTGCTCCGGTTCCGCGATCGTATCGACGACATGCACTTCCTGCTGCAGCGCGAAGTCGTGCAGCGTCTCGCCGCGAGTCCGGGCAGCAAGAGCTACGGTCGTCTCAGCGTCATGACCCAGCTGCACTGCGCCGTCGACCCGCTGTTCGAGGTCCACCCGGAGGCATTCCGGCCGGCCCCGAAGGTCATGTCGCAGTTCGTGTGCCTGCGACCCCGGCCGCTGCCTGCCGGCCTCGACCTGGTGGCCCTCGACCGGCTGCTGCGCACCTCGTTCGGCCAGCGCCGCAAGACCCTGCGCAAAGTGCTCCAAAGTACGTTCAGCGAACACCGCCTGCGCGATCTCGGCATCGATCCCTCGCGCCGGCCGGACACGCTCAGCGTCGACGAGTTCACGCGCCTGGCACGGCACCTGCCGGAGCAGGCCGCCTGATGGCCCGCTACGCGATCGGCGACGTCCAGGGTTGCTACGACGACCTGTGTCGCCTGCTCGAGCGTATCGACTTCGACGACGGCAGGGACGAACTGTGGTTCTGCGGCGATCTGGTCAACCGGGGACCGGGCTCGCTCGAGGTCCTGCGCTTCGTGCACAAGCTCGGTGAGCGGGCGCGCTGCGTGCTCGGCAACCACGACCTGCACCTGCTCGCGATCGCGCACGGGGCGCGCGACGCGGGCACCAAGGACACGCTCGACGATATTCTGGCCGCGCCGGATCGGGAGGAGCTGCTGGACTGGCTGCAGCACCGTCCGCTCATCGTGCGCGATGACGGCTTCCTGCTCGTGCACGCCGGCCTGCCGCCGCAATGGGACGCGGACTTCGCCGCAGCCCGCGCCGCGGAAGTCGAAGCGGTCCTGCGCAGCGACCTCGCCAGCGACTACTTTGCCGCCATGTACGGCAATGAGCCGGCCGTCTGGGACGACACGCTGCAGGGCGGCGAGCGTTGGCGCGTCATCACCAATTACTTGACCCGGATGCGCCTGTGCCACGCGGACGGGCGGCTTGACCTCGCCTACAAGGGCCCGCCGGAGGGCGCCCACGACGGTTTCCTGCCCTGGTTCGAACACGAAGACCGGCGCGCGCGCGACGTCACCATCCTGTTCGGCCACTGGGCCGCGCTGCAGGGCGCCGTCGTCAGCGACGCCGTCATCGCTCTCGACACGGGCTGCGTCTGGGGCGGCTGCCTGCGCGCCGTCCGGCTCGAAGACCGCGCCGTCTTTGAATGCGCCTGCTGACCTCATGGCCGCCAAGACGCCTCTCGACAGGCCGGCGCAACGTTTCAATTGAACCTGGCCCGATTGAAATGGGGTGGCTGCGGTAAGCTGGGCCCTTATGGAAACGTACCTGGTTGGCGGCGCGGTCCGCGACGAACTGCTCGGGCTGCCGGTCGGCGAGCGCGACTGGGTGGTCGTCGGCGCCGTACCGCAGGACCTGCTCGACGCCGGCTACCGCCAGGTGGGCCGGGACTTTCCCGTGTTCCTGCACCCGGAAACGCAGGAGGAGTACGCCCTGGCGCGAACCGAGCGCAAGCGCGGCCACGGCTACACCGGCTTCGTCTGCGACAGCAGTCCCGATGTGAGCCTGGAGCAGGATCTGCTGCGGCGTGACCTGACCGTCAACGCGATGGCCCGCGCCGCCGACGGCAGCCTCGTGGATCCGTACGGCGGGCAGCGCGATCTCGACGCGCGCCTGCTGCGGCACGTCTCCCCGGCCTTCCTCGAGGACCCTCTGCGGGTTCTGCGCGTCGCCCGGTTTGCCGCGCGCCTGCACCATCTGGGCTCCCGCATCGCCGACTAGACCATGGCCTTGATGCGCGATCTGGCGGCAAGCGGCGAGCTCGAACACCTGGTCGCCGAACGCGTCTGGCAGGAGACGCGACGCGCGCTGGCAACGGAGGCGCCGCAGATCTACATCCAGGTGCTGCGCGACTGCGCGGCGCTGGGCCGCCTGTTCCCGGCACTCGACGCCCTGTTCGGCGTGCCGCAGCCGGCGAAATACCACCCCGAGATCGATACCGGTGCGCACCTGCTGCTGTGTCTCGAGCAGGCCGCACGCCAGGGCGCGGACCCCCTGGTGCGCGTGGCGGTGCTGCTGCACGACCTCGGCAAGGGCATCACGCCAGCGGACATCCTGCCCTCGCACATCGGCCACGAGGAGTCCGGCGTGCCGCTGGTGCGCGATTTCGCCGCGCGCTGGAA